>JBGCER010000177.1:0-2672 GCA_045106515.1 Myxococcota bacterium | reverse complement strand
GGCCGGCCCGACGAAGAAGAAGAACTCGGTGATTTAAACCTCGGGTTTCGTGATCTGACCAAGGCGAACAAGGTGGTGGTTCAGCCGGTCGGTGTGGCGGCGAACGAGCCCTCGGCCCGACCCAAGAAGCTGTCGCTCTTGAACGCGGGCCGGCTCGGATCGTTGACGCGTCAAGATCGAGCCGTGCTCCGGCGGTTGCGTCAGTCCACGCGCATGGTGGGCGGAGACGCAGCGCTGGCCGAGGCCATCCACGACCTGGCCGGTCATCCGCACGTGTTCCGCACCAGCAAAGGCGCCGCTCGGGCCGTCCCTGTTCGTCGGGTGGAGCTGGTGTTGGAGCTGCACGATCAGCGAGGCTGGGGCGAGGCGCAGTGGAACCTGGATGGGCAGACCCTGTCCACGCCGGAGCTGATGAAGAGCTTGGCCTTCTCCATCGACGAAGAGCAGACGCTGGGCGTGGTGCTGGGGGATGGCCAGGTGCGCGTCTTCGAGGTGATGGGCCAGGCTCAGGCGGCGCTGCGCTTTTTGCAACGCAATGAAGACCGCGTGCCACCCGAGGTCGTGGGGCGGTTGGTCACTCGGCTCGATGGCATCGATGAGGTGCCGCTGGCCTTGGCCCCCTCGCTCGAAGGGCGGATGGTGAAGGCGGATCCGGAGCCGATCCTGCGCTTGGAAGGCACGGATATGGGGCTGATGCTCTCGGCGCGGGTGCAGCCGTCCCCCGACACCCGAACCTATGTGCCGGGTGAAGGCCCCATGCGGCTTCGCGGGCAAGATGGGCAGGGTCGCTGGACGGTGACGCGGGACTTGGAACTCGAGACGCAGCTCGCTCAAAAACGATGGTTGCATCTGGGTATTGTGGTGCCTGTATCGGGTATGGCCGAGTCGCTGACCCTCGATGAGTCCGCCGCCTTATTGCTGGCCTTGCAAAAGGAACATCCGCCTGGGCTGGTCCGGTGGGCCGGGCCTCGACGCAACCTGGTGACCGCCGTGGCGTCGGGGGTACGGGTGCGCCTGGAAGAGAACGGTCGCTTGCTGGCTTTGGGCGGCTCGGTGCGGGTCGATGGGGTCGAAGTCGACCTGGAAGCCGTGCTGAACACCTTGCGAGGCGGACGGCAGTTCATCGCGTTGGACTCGGAGCGGATCGCGCGGCTCCACGGGGCCCTGGCCGAGCGCCTTCAAGCGCTGGCGGATGTGGTGTGGGATGAGGCGGGGCGGCCGAGCCTGTCGACTTTGGCCTTGCCGGCGGTTCAGGATCTAGAGGACCTGGGTGCGGACATCGATGGTCCTCAAGACTGGACCGATCGGGTGGCGGCCTTTCAGAGTTCCGCGTCGGAGTCGCCCGAGGTGCGCCCCGGATTTCAGGCGACCTTGCGTCCGTACCAGCAGCTCGGTGTGCAGTGGATGCTTCGGCTGGCTCGGTGGGGGCTCGGGGCGGTGCTCGCCGATGACATGGGCTTGGGCAAGACCGTGCAGGCGCTGGCGGTGCTGTGGTCCCGGGCGGCCCGTGGGCCGGCGATGGTGGTGGCCCCTACGAGCATGGTGGGCACGTGGAAGCGAGAGGCGGCGACCTTCGCCCCCGAGCTGGAGATCCGCGTCTTTCATGGGGCGGACCGGGAACGGCACCTGGCGAAGCTAGGGCCCGGAGTGGTGTTGGTCACGTCTTGGGGCACCTTGGTCCAAGACGCCGAGCAGCTCGCCGCCCAGTCCCTGAGCACCGTGGTCTTCGATGAGGCTCACGCGATCAAGAACCCCAGCACCCGTCGCGCGCGGGCTGCACACGGGTTGAACGCCGAGTTTGTGGTGGCGCTGACCGGCACGCCTATCGAGAATCACCCGGGCGATCTGTGGTCGTTGATGCGGGTGGTGACGCCTGGGCTGCTAGGTTCATACGCTGCCTTTAATCATCGCTTTGCACGTCCGATTGTGGCGGTGCCGGGCCACCCGCAACAAGCCCGGCTGGCCCAGATCGTGCGCCCCTTCTTGTTGAGGCGCACCAAAGATCAGGTGGCAACCGAGCTACCGGCTCGGGAAGAGGTGGTGGTTCACGTGCCGCTCAAAGCCACCGAGCGCGCGGTGTACGAGTCCATCCGCAAAGCCGGCCTTGGTGAGCTGCCCGAGGCCACTGAGCGGGCCGACGCCATTCAGGTGTTGGCCGTGCTCACCCGTCTTCGTCAGGCGGCCTGCCACACGGGCCTTATCGTCGAGGATGTGGCGGATTCGAGCAAGCTGATCGCCGCCCGTCGTCTGCTGTCCGACCTTCGGCAGTCCGGTCACAAAGCGCTGGTGTTCAGCCAGTTTGTGACGCTGCTCGACGTGCTGGACCAACAGCTCCGGTCCGAGGGCGTGCGGGTGGGCCGCATCCACGGCAGCGTGTCTCGCACCAAGCGGGAAGAAGCGATTCTTGAGTTTCAAGAAGGTGATACCCAGGTGCTCTTGCTCTCGCTCCAGGCCGGTGGCGTGGGCCTGACGCTCACCGCGGCCAGCTATGTGCTGCACCTCGACCCGTGGTGGAACCCCGCGGTTCAAGACCAAGCCACCGACCGCGCCCACCGCATTGGCCAAGACAAGCCCGTCACCGTGGTCCACCTCATCGCCGAGGATACGGTGGAGGTGGGAATTCGCGAGCTCCAAAGAGACAAACGAGCGCTGGTAAAGGGCCTGTTAGAGGG
>JBGCER010000176.1:0-12576 GCA_045106515.1 Myxococcota bacterium | reverse complement strand
GCGCTGTTCGAGCATCAAGCTCGGCCGACCGAAGTAGTAGCCTTGCAGCAGGTGGCAGCCGATGGCGGACAAGACCTCCGCCTCTTCGACGCACTCCACCCCTTCGGCCACGACCAAGGCATGGGTGGCATTCGCCAAATTGACCACGAGCTCGATAACGCGACGGCGGAAGGGATTGCAGTGCACATCCCGAACCAAGCCCATGTCGATCTTCACGTAGGCGGGCTGCACCTGAGCCAGCATCGACAGGCTGTTGTAGCCCGCGCCAAGGTCATCCACCGCCAAGCTAAAGCCCATGCGGCGGAGCATCTGCACCGACTCCTGCCAGCGTGGGATGCGCTGTAGGTGCGACTGCTCGGTGATCTCGAGCGTGACCCGATGGGCGTGGAGGGCCAACGGGGCCACATCGGCACACATTCTGGCTGGCTCCGCGAGCTGTTCCGAGGACAGATTCACGAAAAGACGGGTATCCGTTGGTATTCGAGCAACCCAGTCTGCCGCCAGCAAGAAGACCCGAGCGCCTACATCCATGAGCCGCCCATAGCGCTCCGCCACCCCAAGAACCGCCATCGGGCCGTCCAAGTCGGGATGGAGCGAGCGAAGGAGCGCCTCGTAGGCCATCGGCTCATGATCTCCGGTGGCGCTCACGATGGGCTGGACCGCCAAGCGCAACAGGTCCCGATCCAGACATTCCTGCAGCATCCGCTGCTCATCGAGCGCGACCGAGGCCTGCTGGGCCTGCGTGTGCATCTCCATGCGCTTCGCCGACTTGAACGCATCGTCGACGGTCTGGAGCAGCGCCTCGGCGCCGATCGGCTTGGCCAAGACCCGGAGGACCTCACCGCGGTTCACCGCGTCCACCACGACGCGGTAGTCCATCATTCCGGTCATCAGCACCCGAAGACAACCGGGCTGCAGCTCCCGCAGCCGGCTGAGAACCTGAAGCCCATCGGACTCTGGGTCCGACAGGTTGAAGTCCACGATCGCCATGCTGAGCGGCAGACTCGCTGCCAGTGAAAAGGCCTTGCCCACCGTCTCAGCCACCACGACCTCAAATCCCGCGCGCGTCAAAACGCGGCCGACGGATCGGCGGACAAAGGGGTCGTCGTCCACGACAAGAATGGTTGAGGTCAAGCGAGCCTCCGCTCCCACCACCATCGGCTGGCGAGCCGCGCACCTTGAGCGGTGTGGAGGTGACGTTTCACCCACAGACGCTTCCCAACCCCGATGTAGTGTGGCCCAACCGCCCAGGACGTGGCACGTCATCGGGGCCCATCCTTCCGAAGTCGCTTGAGGTGACCATGCGCGTCTTACTCGCAGACAAACTGCCCGACCAGGCGCGTGTGCGCCTTGCAAGCCATGGAATGGAAGTCCGCGCTGATCCGAGTCTCAAAGATGGCGCCTTGGTGGACACACTCACCTCGTTCGACCCGGAGGTCCTGGTCGTGCGGTCGACCAAGGTCCGCGCCGAGCACCTCGCCGCAGCCTCCAGCCTGTCGCTGATCGTGCGAGCCGGAGCGGGAGTCAACAGCATCGATGTGTCGGGTGCGGCGGCGCAAGGGATCTACGTCGCCAACTGCCCGGGCAAGAACGCCGTGGCAGTCGCCGAGCTCACCATGGGCCTCTTATTGAGCTTGGACCGACATATTCCCGACAACGTCGCAGAGCTCAGGGCCGGGCAGTGGGACAAGAAGCGCTTCTCCGCGGCCGATGGACTTCGTGGCCGCACCCTGGGCATTTTGGGGATGGGACAGATCGGCGCCGAGGTGGCCCGGCTGGGCCAGGCGTTCGGCATGGATGTCTTGGCGTGGTCTCGGAGCTTGGACGACGCCACCGCAGGCGCCATGGGGATCCGACGCTACGACACGCCCGAGGATGTGGCCCTGCGCTCCAACGTGCTCTCGGTACACCTCGCCCTGACGCCCGAGACCAGGGGCTTCGTCGGAGACAGCATCTTCGAAGAGATGAAGCCCAACGCCATCTTCCTCAATACCTGCAGGGCCGAGGTCGTCAACGAAGAAGCGCTGCTCCGGGCCTTGGACCGACCTGGCATACGGGCCGGCCTCGACGTGTTCTCCGACGAGCCCTCCACGAGCAAAGCGCCCTTCAGCCACGCGCTCGCGGCCCATCCGCGGGTCTACGGAACCCACCACATCGGGGCGAGCACCGCCCAGGCCCAGCACGCCGTGGCCGATGAGGCCTGTCGCATCGTCGAGACCTACAAAGACTCGGGCCACGTTCCCAACTGCGTGAACCTGACGAAGCCTTCCCGCGCCGACCACACCCTGATCGTCCGGCACTTGGACCGGGTAGGCGTGTTGGCGTCCGTCCTGCAGGCGTTGCGTACCGAAAACCTCTCGGTCGGCGAGATGGACAACCTCATCTTCGACGGCGAGGAGGCCGCCGTCGCGCGGATTCGCCTACGCGGACGACCGACCGATAGCGCCCTGTCCACCCTCCTCGACCACCCTCACATCCTCTCCGCCACCTGCGTGCCGACCCCCGCCCGGAGTGCATCATGAGCCGTATCCACAACTTCAGCGCTGGCCCCGCCGTCCTGCCTGAGTCCGTCTTGCAACAAGCCCAGCAAGCCCTCTGGGACTTCGAAGGCTCCGGGCTTGGGCTGCTAGAAATATCCCATCGAAGCAAGCTTTTCGACGCGGTCGTCGTGAGCGCACGCGAGCGATTGGCGCGGCTGCTCGGGGTGAGTGACACCCACGAGATCTTGTTCTTGCAAGGCGGGGCGAGCTCCCAGTTCTACATGGTGCCCATGAACCTGCTGCAAGGCGGGCGGGCCACCTACCTCAACACGGGTCGGTGGTCGGGCAATGCCATCAAAGAAGCCGAGCGGTTCGGAACGGTCGACGTGCCCTACACCGCCAAAGATGACGTGCCCGCAGATCAGGCGTGGGGCGACCTGCCTTCGGGCACCAAATACCTGCACTACACGAGCAACAACACCGTCGCAGGCAGCCAGTTCAGCTACGTGCCCACCGCCGATGTGCCGCTGATCGTCGACGCCAGCTCCGACATCCTGTCCCGGCCCTCCGACGCCCATCGACACGCCCTCATCTATGCGGGCGCGCAGAAGAACCTTGGACCGTCGGGCCTTACCGTCGTCGCCGTAAGGCGCGACTTGGTAGAGCACATGAACCCGAACTTGCCCACGATGCTCTCGTACCGCACCCATGTGGACAAGCAGTCGATGTTCAACACCCCGCCGACCTTCCCGATCTTCGTCGTCGAACGCGTCTGCGCTTGGATCGAAGACAATGGCGGACTCGCGGCCATGGGCGAGGCGAATCGCGCTCAAGCCAGCAAGGTCTACGGCGTCATCGACGGCAGCGATTTCTGGCACGGCAAGGTGCATCCAAGCAGCCGCTCGATCATGAATCCCACGTTCACCACGGGCGATCCGGAGCAAGACACCCGGTTCTGGCAGTCTGCTGCGGCCGAAGGACTCAACGGACTCAAGGGCCACAAATCGGTCGGGGGCCTGAGAGCAAGCCTCTACAATGCACTGCCAGACGCCGCCGTCGACGCCCTCGTCGCTTTCATGCACGAGTTCGAGCGCACGAAGGGGTAGGACTGGCTAGACAGGCCGCCACGGAGGTGAACATGGCCGGCGACAACGACAGCACCCACGAGCTTCTGGACGATGAGATCGAGGCAGACGTGGTCGAGTTGACCGACGATGAAGGCAATACCGTCGAGTTCGCGGTCCTTCTTGTTGTGGAGCTCGAAGGCGTTGAATACGCTGCCCTTACCCCCGTCGACCAGCTCGATGAGGACGCGGAAGGCGAACAAGAGGTCTACCTCTTCGTCTACGAGACCCAAGAAGAAGACGAAGGCATGATCGAGAGCTTCGCCCCGATCGAAGACGAAGACACCTTCGCCGCCGTACGCGACTTCTGCGCGGCGCAGATCGAAGTGCTGGCCGGCGCCTAGTCGAGCGGCGGCCCCGGCTGCCTAGTCGGCGTCGAGCGGCTTGACCACGACACCCTCGCGCAACTTGGGCTCAAACCAGGTGCTCTTGGGCGGCATGACCTCGCCGGCGTCCGCGACGGCGAACAGCTGATCAAGACCAGTCGGCACCATGTGGAAGGCCACGGCAGCACCCTGCTGGACCGCCGCCTCCAGCGCCTCATGGCCGCGAATGCCGCCCACGAACTGCACGCGGGTAGAGCGGCGTGGGTCGTCGATCCCAAGGAGGGGCCCGAGCACCCGATTCTGGAGCACCGCCACGTCCAGCCGTCCCACGGGGTCGTGGGTGGGCACGACGCCATCGCGGGGTGCGAGGCTGTGCCACGCGCCATCGAGGAACATGGTGAACGTGCCCCGCTCGGTGGGCACGGGGGCGACGCCCCGCACGACGTGAAAGTGCTCGCCCACGGCGGCCAAAAAGTCCGCGATACTATGCCCGTTCAAGTCGTCAACTACGCGGTTGTACGCCATGACGAATAGGGCATCATCGGGGAAGAGCCCGGCCAAGAAGTGCGCTGTGGACGGGTTCTGACGCTCCGCATGAACCCGACTCGCCGCGGCGGAACGATGGTGCCCGTCCGCGATATATAAGGCTTCTAGCTTATTAAATGCGTCCTGGATCTCAGGCACAAGCGCGGTGGGGGCCGGCCAGAGCGCGTGTTCCACACCATCTTCCGTCGTCACCCGCCACGCGGGCTCCGAGGCGGTCACGCGCGTCGTGAGCGCCGCCAAGGCTTCGGAGGCCCGATACGTGAGAAAGACCAGCCCCACCTGGGAGTTGATGACCTGCATGTGGTGCGTTCGGTCGTCTTCTTTGTCGGGCCGGGTGTACTCGTGCTTCTTGATGGCGCCGCTGTCGTACTCGGCCACCGATGCGCCCGCCAAGATGCCAACCTGCCGGTGCTCACCCATGACTTGGCCATAAAAATAGTAGGTCGCAGCCTCATCCTGAAGGAGCGTGCCGTCGGCCACGAAGCGTTGCAGAGTCTGGCGGGCCTGCTGATAGGCGGCGTCCGAATGGGCGTCGGCCCCCGCAGGGAGGTCCACCTCGGGACGGGTGACGCGCACGAAGCACGTAGGCACCGAGGCGAGCGCTCGGGCCTCGTCCTCTGTCAGCACATCATAAGGAGGCGCGATGACCGCCCCAGCCAGGGCGTTCGCGGGTCGAAGAGCTCGGAACGGGCGCACGTCTGCCACGGGATCCTCCACAGATAAGGCGGCCGAGGGTAGCCGGTTGTCCGCTGCATGGTCGAGCATCTCGTGTCAGGAACGGGTGCGGATCCACCGAAGTGCGGTGGTGTGCCCTCACCCGCGCGGGGTACTCTCCGGTTCCTTGACGACGCGGAGAAGACACGTATGGCCGGCAACGACTGGGACACGGACTACAACCAGTCCATGCAGACGCGCGGACTCTCGGGTGGCCCCGGTGGCGCCGTGCACATCGACGACACAAACCCCTATTACAACGCCAGATTACGCAGGCACCGCGCCGACGGTAACCTGGTGACGGACCCGGGCCTGCTCTGGCACACCTCGCCCTACGTAGAGACCCGCGGCGGGTTGGGCGTGCACGTGGCGAGCACGTTTGGAGACGGCGTCGCTGGATTCACCGACGTCTTGCTCATTTTGTCCGAGGCCGATTTCCGACAGACCGCCTCAGCGTCGGGGGAGCCGTGGCTCGCGCGGGCGAACCGTACGCTGATCGAGGCCTTCGACACCTTCTGCAGCCAAGAGGGCTTCAAGCCCCGCACGGACAACCGCCGCCTTGGCGTGAAGGTGCTGTGCGACGGCTCTGCGGAGATGGACGGTAAAAACCTGGGGTTGCAAGCCGGAGAGTTCGTCACCGGCCTCATGCCGAACCTGTACTCGGGCCCCGTACGAGGCACCCATCCGGTCATCGGTATTCACGTCTGCCTACCTGGCATTTGGGAGGGCTACCGCGAAGTTGGCCGCCTCTACAATGACCAAGGCATGTTCACGCTGGGCAGCTCCTGGCTCGACAACTTCAGCCACCCAAGCCTGCAAGAGTCGGCGTTGTACCGCCTACGTCGAGACAATGACGGAACGTTCATCCACGTCATCAGCCCCGACCTCCAAGATCGCTACCAGCTCACTTCGTCCAGCGATGGCGACGCGAGCGTCCTGACGCTGGCCACCCGGGAAGGTCAGCCGCTGGCCTACATGGTGCTCAACGCCATGGAGCAGCCCCTCGACGACGAGCACGCCATCGCCCCCCCCATGATGCTGGGCGACGAAGTTCACCAAGTGGGCGGCTCGGCGCTCACCAAGACCATCTTGCCCGAGGCCCCATCCGAGCGGATCTTCACCCTGCAAGAGCGGGGTGCCCTGCTGCAACGGGTTCACTTCCGCAACTTCATGGCGGGCTACGATGTCTACTTGGGCACGCGCGGCGAGCTCGGCACCATGGTGGATGAAAAGGCAGCCACATTCCAGGTTCGTCGCCGCGAGATCAACTTCGTCGCGCACCTACCTGGCGTGGAGATCGACGGCGCGCCGGTCAGGGTCGGCGACGTGATCTCGCTCACCCGCGACTGCACCATCCGCGCCCTGGGCCAGCCCCTCGACTTCCGCTACCTACAAGGATTGAAGGTCGAAAAATGGCCTTATGTGGCTGAACTTCGACGACCGGCTTCCTCCAACTACATGATGTGGGGTCAGACCTACCGCGTGGGACGGGCCACCGACGCGCGTGTGGTCTTGCCAGACAACCCCGACAACCGGAACATCCACTGGAAGGCCGACGTCGAAGAGGGCGCGTACATCCGAGCGCGAACCGGCGACATCGAAAAGTCCAGGTTCTACACCGACTCGATCATGGTCGCGTCCAATCATGGCGAGATCGACCTGGCCAATGAAGAGCCAGCCGTGGTGTGCACAGCCAAGCATTGCTTTGTGTACGTGCGTCGAGAAGGTGCGGTCTTCCCCCTCTATCCGACCGCATCCGGCAAGCAGCCAACCGAGATGGCCATTTCGCCCGGCGATGAAATCTTGGTCGGAAATTCGGTGTTCTACGTAGGGTATGACCCACTCGACGGTGCGGTTGCCCCGGCCCCCGCGCCTGCGCTCGACGCCGAACCCGCAAGCGGCATTCCGCCGGTTCCCACCCCCGTCATCATCGAATTCGATGCGTCGGTGCCCCCACCGGAGCCCGCTCCAGAGCCCGCCCCCGACGATGACGCCACGGACATGTTCGGAGGCGAGCAGGTCGTCGACTTCGGTGGGCTCGTCGAAGAGATCACCGACTCCCACGCCATGCCGGCGCCACCGCCGGCTCCAGAGCCACCGCCGGCTCCAGAGCCTGCGCCACGCGAGACGCTGACCGCCACGGAGCCCCCGGCTCCTGTCACCGCCAACACCGCGCCGCCCCCCCAGCCCCCAGAGCCAAGCCCCGAATCCGACGACCGCACCGTCGTCTTTGTAGACGAAGAAGACGCCGCCTTCGAGCTCGGCCGCGAGGTGCACCTGGTGCACTCGGGCTGGATGGTCGTCGGCACCCTCACCTGCGGCAACCACACCGGCGCCGACCTGGTGCTCGCCGAAAATCGCATCGATCCAAGCCAGGAATTCGAAGCGAGGGACTACTTCAGCCTCAAGGTTCGCGGCCGTCGAAGCACCCTCACGGTGAACGCCCGGACCGAGTTCCTGTTCGATGAGGCGGACGTGACCGAAGATGAGTTCTCCAACATCTCGGAGATCCCCATCGACATGATCCGCCGAGATGACACGGGCGAAGAGGACTTCGCGGTACGCCTGGAGCTCTTCGAAGACGAGACCCTGCCCAATCCCCGCGCTCGATTCCTGGCGATCGACACGGCCGACAAGCTGGCCGCCGCCCTCGTGACGAAGGGACTGCCGCTGAATCAGGCCCGCGCCCTGACCCTGGGCGGCCTCTCGCTCAACGCGATCACCGATGGCAAGACCGTGACGCTGACCGACTACGTCGATGGGTATCGCCAGCCTGACGGCAGCTTCTCCGCCTTCTTCGTGCAGCGAGGAGATGAGGACTTCAAGACCGCACCCGAGGATGGCTCGCCCATCGTGCTGGCCAACAACGACCGTCTGATCATCGGCCACGCGATCTACCTGGTGCGGGACGCCTGATCGGCGTCCTCACTTGAGCGGTAGGGGCCCTGATCCGATCAGCCGGGCATGTCCATTCGCTCACGGCTGCTGATCCCCACGCTCTTCGCCAGTCTCGGCCTCGTCGTTGCCAATGCAGCGGTTCAGGTCGCCCTGGCTCAGAGCTACTGGAACGTACGCGGTGCGACCGACACAGCCTGGGCCCAGGCAGACCTGCGCGCAGCCGGCTTGGCCACCTGCGTCGCGGCCCTCACATTGGCGATCGGAGCCGCCGCGGGCGTGCTGTGGTCTCGGGAAGGACAACGGGCGGAGGCTCGCCTTCGTGAAGCGCAGCAGGCGGCCGCCACCGCCATTGCCGAACGGGATGCCCTGCTCGCCTCCCTCGGCCACGACTTTAGGACGCCCCTCAACGGCGTGCTCGGGTCCCTGCAGCTCCTGGCGGACGAACCGGCCGGAGGCCCGCGCGAACAACTCATGGACGCGGCCACCAAGAGCTCCCAGCGACTGGCTTCCCTCGTTGAAGACTTGCTTGAACGCTCACAACCGAGCGCGGCGCCCTCATTTTCCGAGCTGAGAACCGGCCTATCGGAGGTGGCAGATACCAGCGTCATGCCCGAGCCCCACGGCCGGCCCGTTCTGCTCTACGGCGCTGCCGACGGGTCCACCGCGCAGACGCTGCGCAGCCTGGGACGACCGGTCGAGATCGCAGCGGATGCCGCGGCGGCGGAGGTCGCCCTCGCGACCCACACGTTCGACCTGGTGGTGGTCGATGCGCCCCCAGCCACCGTAGATGCGGTGGACCACCTCCGTCCGATCTCCGACGCCCGCGGCACGCTCACGGCCTTTGTGGTGGTCGTCAGGCCTCGGGATCGCGAAGCGGCCGAGCAGGTGGACTGGGACGAGGTCGTCGTGGATAGCGGGCGCCTACGATCCGACCTCGCCACACTGCTGGACCGGTGGCTGCCCGACCTCGCGCTGGCGTCCTAAATCGGACTAGATCTTCGAGTGAGTCAGCATCTCCATGCGATGCACTTCGACGCCTTCGACGATCACCGAGTGCAGCACGGGCGGCCCGGGTAGCTTCTTGGCGAAGTAGTAGCGCTCGACGCTCTTGCCGTCGGGGGGACGGACTTCGTAGTGCAGCACGTCGAAGGTGCCGGCCTTGACCGTGAACGACATCTCGCTGCGCTTGGCGTAGGCCTTGGGGAAGGAGGCGTGGGTCTCCAGGGCACCCCAGGTGAAGCTCTCGGTGTTGACCGGAGGGCTAGCGCCGTCGTTCATTTTGGGGCTGAACTCGATCTTCACGTCGGTCTCGCCGTGCTCCAACACTTTCCATCCGACCGTCATTCCCGGCGTTTTCGCTCCCGACAACTCATAAGACAAGGTTGTACCAAGCGAAAACCCAGCAGCGAGTTCGGCGGCCGTGAAGGGCACCGGCAGGTGGTTCGCCGGGTCCAGCTCTGGGGGGATCGGCGGGATCGAGTCTGGATCGTTCAAGTCGATGACCATGTCAGGCACGTCTTTTACCACGGGCAATTCCGAGGCCGGAGCGGACGCGACCGGCGGCTCGGAAAGCGGCACAGAACCCGGATCGTCCACCGTAGCCGGGTTCGGCGCGGTGTTGCAGGCAGCGACGAGACACAGAACCAGCCAGCGATACATCTCAACTCCACAGCGCGGCGCGCGCGGGACAGGCCTAACGAGATAGACGGTCAGCCGGAGGCGGGATGCTGATCCGATATGCCATCGTCGCGGTGTTCTGCATTGGTCTCGGCCTGGCTCCATTCAACGCTGAGCCCCACCTGCTCGGCAAGCTGCGCTGGGTCTCAGGCGGCGCCATCGGCATGCGCTTCGTCGACTGGATCGACCTCATCATGCACGGCGGGCCCTTCGTCGCCCTCATCAGCATGATCATCTACGACGGGGTGCAGCTGATCCGGGCTCGCGCCAACCCGGAGGCCCCTTAACCAACCGGAACGTCACGTTGATCCTAGGTTCCTTCACCAGCATCTGGCGAGGGACCTCGTGGTAGTAGGCGTGCTGAAACGCCCCGCCCATCACCAGATAGCTGCCGTGGCTCAACAGCAAAGTATGTCGCTTCTTACTTACTTTTTGGTTCTTCATTCGATAGACAAACTTGCGGGTGGCGCCGAGCGTCAGGCTGCCCACCACCGGGTCCCGACCTAGCTCCTTCTCGTCGTCGGCGTGCCGGCCCATGGTGTCCTGTCCATCTCGGTATAGATTGAGCATGGCGTGGTTAAAGCCCACCCCTGCGGCCTCGCTGGCGCGTTCCATCAGCCCCGCCAACAGGCCCTGAACCGGCTCTGGGTCCAAGGTGAGACCCGAGTAGCGATACGGCACCTCGCCGGCCCAGCACATCAGCCGCGGCTGCATGACCTGGCGGCCAAAGACGGTGATCGGCAGCTGCCGCCATGGCATGACCTGGGTCAGCTCCCGCAACGCCTCGTCCGCATCGGACTGCGTCAGCCAGCCGGCATCGAAGTCCAGCCAGGCATTGTGCTTGAGCACCTCGCGCTGCATCAGCCCCAACCGCCGGTCTGCGGGCGCCCAGACAGGCGCTCTAATGAGCCATCTTCGGTGCACGCCGCGGCCAAGGTGTGGAGGCGCTGAACGGCGTCTTGGGCGTCCTCGGCGTCCCAGAGCTCCCCTGCGATCCGGTCGTGCACACCCTTGTCTCCGCTGGCGAGCAACCGGTCCAGACCGCCTTCGGGACGTGGCTTTGCGTCTCGGGTCTGCAGAAGGGGATGTTCCTTGGACAGCGGCCGCCATTCAGCCTCAGGCAGAGGCATATACCGAGAGAAAAAGCTGAAGTGGAAGGCCAAGAAATACACGCTGCGTTTGCGGCCCAAGGCATCGGCGCCAAAGTAGTCTCGGTAGTACGTGGCGAGCCGATGGTAGACCCCCACCCGCTGCTCCGAGTCCAGGCACAACTCTCGACCTTCCTCGATCTCTTGGAAGAGCCATGGCTTGGTGAGCGCACCGCGAGCGAGCATTAGACCCGCGGCTCCAGACTGAGCCAGCCGATCTTCGGCCTCGTACCAGGTCAAGATGTCGCCATTGCCGATGACCGGGATGCTGCGCTCTTTCACCAGGTCGCCCACCGCGTCCCACTTGGCCGCTTTGGAGTAGCGCTGCTCGCGACTACGACCGTGCAAAATAACGGCCGCAGCTCCACAATCTTCGATCATGCGGGCCACGACGCTCGCGTTTTCTTTGCCCTTTCGAAAGCCGATGCGGATCTTGACGCTGACCGGCAGGTCCGTCGCCGCCACCATCGCCCGCACGATGTCTTCGAGCGTCCGCGTCCGTTCCAGGAGTCGGGCTCCCATGCCGCGCTTCACCGTGTCGTCGATGGGGCAGCCACAGTTCAGATCGACCCACTTCGCCCCGTGGTCCTCGGCCAGCTTGGTGGCGTCGGCGGCGAGCTGAGCCTCTCGGGCGGCGAGCTGCACACCAAAAAAGGACTCGCTCTCATGGTGACGCAACAACGCCAACTCTCGACCGCTGCCCCGGAGTAGATGGTGCGCATACGCCATCTCTGAACACGTCACCTTAGCGCCAAAGTCGACGCACAAGCGTCGGTACGGGAGCGTCCCGCCCTTGGTCAAAGGCGCGAGCAACACGGGATGAGGCCAGGGGAGGGCGAGCGTCATAAAACCTCGGGGTCGCGTCGAGACTCACCCGGACGCCAGGGCAGAGCAACCCGAGCCCACCACCCTCGGGCTACACTGTAGACACCGCCGCCGTTGCGGACGTTGTCTTGGAGTCCCCTATGAAGCAGCACCGTTCCTCCGGTGGCAGCCAAAACGAAGCTTCCGCGCCACAAGTGGAGGCTCAGACCGGACCCGTCCTGGAACAAGCCCAGGGCAATGAGGCCGCAGCCCAGGAGATCGGCGCACAGACCGATCCGCAGGCTCTTCTCACCGAGCACACCGAAGGCGCCGCCATCACCGTCGGAGGCACCCTACCGGGCAACCTGGTGTTGGGCGAGGTCGACGGAAACCAGTTCAAGACTGATGAAAAGTCGCAATTTACCGTCGGTGTGGCGCGATGGGGTGCCTGGGTCAACCTGCACCCACCGCTGCACATTCGCCCAGGAAGCTTCCTAGATCGCGCGGCCACAGGCGGGATCACCGTGTCGCGGGTGCAGTTCAGCTTCGCAAACGGAAAAGCCAGCGTACACCTGGACACGGGGCGTATGGGGAACTTGCTCGACTGGGGTTTCGACCTGGAAGACAAGATCAGCAGCACGTTCGAAACCGCCATCGAAGGCGCCATGCCGGCGGATCTGGTGGGCTTCGACCCGTACACCGATCCCGACATTCAAGGCCGTCTCCAGAAGATCGTCTCCAGCTTCTCCAGCAGCCTGGGCAGCGCAGGTGGCGGTGGCGCCGGCGACCTGGCCGCGAAGGTCGAAGACCCCACGGTCGGCGTCTCGGTGAGCCCCAAGATCGGGGAGTGGGAGCTCGG
>JBGCER010000175.1:0-3769 GCA_045106515.1 Myxococcota bacterium | reverse complement strand
GCACGCTCGAAAGCTCAAGCTGGCCGAGAACGTGGACCTAGACGACATCGCGCGTATTACGCCCGGTTTCGCGGGTGCCGATCTTGCGAATGCCTTGAATGAAGCAGCACTATTGGCCGCACGTCGCGAGGCGTTGGCCATTGAGACCCCCGACATTCGGGAAGCGATCGAGCGCGTGGTGGCGGGTTTGGAGAAGAAGTCTCGCCGGCTTTCCCCCGTCGAAAAGCGGATTGTGGCCTATCACGAGATCGGCCACGCCATCTGTGCGGCGGCCAGTCCCGGCGCGGACCCGGTGACCAAGATCAGCATCATCCCCCGCGGTGTGGCCGCCCTTGGCTACACCTGGCACGCGCCGTCCGAGGAGCGCTACCTCCAGAGCAAGGCGGATCTGCGCAATCGCATCACCGTGCTCTACGGTGGACGTGCGGCAGAGGAACTCGTCTTTGGCGAGGTCACCGGCGGCGCCTCCGATGATATTCGTCGCGCCACTCAGATCGCTCGAGCCATGGTGACCGAGCTGGGCATGAGCAAGCGCGTGGGCGCCGTGCGCTACGCCGATGAAGGCGAAAATCCGTATGGATTGCCGAATCAAGGGAGCCGCTACGGCGTGGGTCCCGAGACCGGTCGCATCATCGAAGAAGAGGTGCGGTCCATCCTGGAGACCAACCACCAGCGCGCCCGTGAGATCTTGCGCGACAACCACGCCCTTCTCGAAGAGATGGGGATCTACCTGATTGAACACGAAGTGCTCGAAGGCGAGATCATGGAGACCTACCTCGACCGGGCTCGCTCGGCGGACAGCCTGGAAGACCGCCCAACGGCGGAGTGGCCGCATCCACAGCCCATCATGGGGGCACCGCCCGAGCCTGAGGACGAGCCCGAAGGTGAGCCCGAAGGTGAGCCCGGAGATGAGCCCGAGGATGAGCCCGCAGACGACGCAGCGGCGAGTTGATGCGAAGGAGGCGGTGAGAGGGCGAATGCCCATGAACCACAGACACGCAACGTCACGGAGCCAGCGCAGAGGATTGGGATCAAGAACCCATCCTCGTCGCGGGGGCTGACACCCGTCGACACCCGCGGAAATTCGGGTCGACCTAGGTAGGGACAGGAGGTGGCCATGTGGCTTCTACTGCTCTGTTCTTTTGCGTTTTCGGGTGAGTTCGACGGCACGTACACGGGGGCCGGGCTCACGCTGACCCTGTCCGATGACGGCAGCGGCGGGTACGCCGGCACCGCCAATGTGGGGGGGACTCAGGCCCGGGTCACCGCCCAGCCCAGCCCGGGCGGGGTGTCGGGAGTCGCCTTCGTGGGCGGCGAGGTCGTGCCGTTCGTCGGGCGGAATATGGGCACGGGCTTGCTGATCCAGACCGCGGACGGCTCATGGCAGGTGACCCGAAATCCGGGTTCCTCGCCTAAAGTGACGCCTTCCGTGGGCACACCGGCCGCGCCTCTGGTGGTCACGGCCTTTGCCACCTTGTCGACCGACGCTGCGGACGCCTTTGCCGAGGCGCTCTTGTTCTCCATGAACTTTGCGGGTGCGGCTGAAGCGGACAAGAGCGCCGTGACCAAGACGGCCGTTCGAACGGCTCTGGCCCAGAACTTTGCGGCGATGGGTCCCGAAGAGCAGGTAGCGATCGCCAACGCCCGCAGCATCTGGACCGACACCCACAGCCGGTGGGCCGTCATGACCATGGCCGACCGCCGCGCCTTTGCGGGTGCGGTGTTGACGCTGGCCTTTGGGCAACAGGCCCAGGCCTATGGCGGGCCCGCGGGTCAGACCTCGTCGAGCGCGGGTGGATCCATCGATATCGACTCGCTGGTGGGTCCGATTCCAGGCTCGGACTGCTGGTCGTCGGCGGGGTGCAACTACGATTCGAGCACCGGCACCTATGAGATGGAGGTGTATGAGCCGAGCTATGAACCCAGCTATGACCCGAGCTATGACTAGGTGGGGTGGGCTTGAAGAAGCGCCCCTACAGCGCCCCACCCGGCAACACCCAGATCATCCCCTTCTGGTCGAAGCCAGCGCCTGTCGGGTCGACCCCCGGACTCCCGATGAGCAGCTCCGCCCGCGTTGGGTCATTATCCAGGTCACCCGCCCACATCCATTGACCGAATGCGTCGGTCTCCGAGGGGCCTTGCATGAAGGCCTTGGCTTGGTTCACGTCCACGGTGCTGCCCGAGAGCAGGGTGTCGGCGTCGTAGATGAAGACGCGAGAATAGTCTCGAGACGCCAATTCTCCGTCAGAGATGCGCAGGTCGGCCTCGCCGTCTCCGTCCACGTCCGCCCACATCAGGCTCACGCCAAAGCGGCTGATGCCGGTGAGGGTGACGTCAGCGCTGGCCACGTCGATGGAGCCGCTCTGGGTGCCCACGTCGAAGAAGAGGTGCGCGGCTTGGGCGCTGGGATCGCCGATCAATAGGTCCAGGCTCCCGTCTGCGTCGAAGTCTTCGATGAGCATGTCCGCGCCGCTGCTGCCGGCGCCGAGCGATCCCAGTCCGGTGAAGGTGGCGATGGCGGCGTCTGTGGTGGCTCCGGACTCGGGCAGGGTTGCGCCGCCGGCGATCCACAGCACCTCGGAGGTCCCGAATGCGCCTCGCGGATCTCCAGTTCGGAACAAGAGATCGTCATAGCCGTCGCCGTTCAGGTCGTCACCGGCCAAGGTCACACCCGTGCCCGTGCTCTCGGCGCCTTGCCAGGCTCGGAGGCGGACGTCTTTGGCGTCGATGTCCCCTTCGACATCGTTCAGGTCCAGCACGCGGATCCACCCGTCTTGGCTGAACCCCATGGAATCGCTATCATGACTGGGGCTAGAAATGACGGTATCAAGAAAGGTATCGCCGTTCATGTCTAGGTGGAGCAGGCCGCGGGCGTCTTCCCTGAAGGTGTTGCTTTCCCCGGTGACCCGCAGCTGCGCATCGTCTGCGGTCAGCTCGGCACTGCCGGTGGGGGGCGCGTCGATGAGCCACAACAGGGCCGACCGGTTGCTGCCGACGAGCGTCACATCCAGGTCGCCGTCGCCGTCCATGTCGACCTGGCGTCGGGGGAGCCAGGTCGGGCTGAGGGTGGTGCCACCGCCGATGGTGCCCTGCTGCACGTCGGTGATCGGGTTGTCCGAGCCGATCAGGACGCTCGCGTCCACGAAGCTCACGACGCGTCCGCCGACGCCGCCGCGGCTGATGGCCAAGGTTGGGGTGCCGTCGCCGTCCCAATCGGTGACCGCGAAGGCGCTGCGCATCCCCATGCGCTCGTGGCGGTCGACCCCGTAGAGCGTGCCAATGCCGGTCAGCCTAGGGTTGAGTTCGTCGGTGATCCGGTCGCAGTCATCATCCTCGCCGTTCCAACGCTCGGGCAGTCCAGGGGAGATCAACGGGTCGGTGTCGTCGCAGTCGCCGTCGTCGATGGACACCCCATCTTCGTCGTGATCGAGGTGGGAGCACCACGTATTCTCAGCGCCTGGACTGCCGAAGTCGCCATTGGCCAGTGGGTTGGTGGCGATGCACCAGCGCTCGGGCTGGGCGGCGGCGCTGGCGCCCGTGGTGGGGTCGAGCTGAATGGAGGCGCCGAAGGGGTCGTCCCATTCTCCTTGTGGCAGCGCGAAGATCACCTCACCGTCCAGCACCGCCTTGAGGGTCCAGTCGCGGATCTGCATCGGCGTTCCCGGGCCCACGAGCTCGCCATCGAAGGGGATGCCGCCGTTTTGCAGCGGATCGGGCTCCACGCCCACCACGGCGTGCGCACCGGGCTGCACCACCACCGACCCGTCGA
>JBGCER010000174.1:0-3362 GCA_045106515.1 Myxococcota bacterium | reverse complement strand
GAAGCGACACCACGAGCGCGGGTCCAGGTTCCGATCGTCCAGGTGGAAGCTGGGTGCGTAGCGTTCGCGCTTCCACTGGTTTCGCGCCCAGAGTCTGAAGAAGCGCGCGATCCACTCTCCCAGGTTGGCCGAGGGCACCTCGGGCATGCGGGCGGTGAGCAGCTCGAAGACCTCGACCGGGCTTCGCCGGAGCCCGATGGCCTGCTCTTCGATGGCGTCGAGGACCGGATACGGCATGAGATCGGCTTCGTCGGTCTGGCCCATCTCGCTGGGGCGCAGCTCCGCCGTGGGCTGCTGCACATTGACCGTCGACAAGGCCGCGATGGGCGGAAGCTCATCGAGGCCCACCGTCTGCATCCACCGCAACCACTGACGCAGAAAGTCTTTATCAATGCCCGCGATGGGCGATAGTCCCCCAGAGGTGTCGCCGTCCATGGTCGCGTAGCCCACCGCCGCCTCGCTCCGGTTGGAGGTGGAGAGCAGGAGCGCACCGCGAAGGTTGGCGATCATCCACACGCTCGGCGAACGCACCCGGGCTTGGATGTTCTGCCGGGCAATATCGTGCGCCTCCCACGTGAGGGTGGTGTTCAGGGCCCCTTCGATGAGCCCCTCATAGGCCTGCACAACCCCGCCGACGTCGATCTGCAGATGCTCGGCACCAATGGCTTCGGCGACGGCGCGGGCGGCATGGGTGGTGACCGCAGATGAGTTCTCTGTGCCCTGGTAAAGAGTGGTTAGAAGCTGCTTCACAGCGGCGTTTGGTGTGGCGGATTCACCGAGGGCGCTCAGGTAGCCGAGGCGCTGCTTAAACCCGGCCTCGCCCAGCTCCGCCCAGGCCAACCGCACGGCCGCGTGGACCAGCACGGCACAGGCCGCGGAGTCCGCGCCACCGGACATCGACACCACAAATCCCTTGGACCGGGACTTGCGCAGATAGTCGAATAGGGCCAGGGCCTCGGCCCGCGCAAAGTCTTCTTCTTTACTGGCGATGCGTAGAGGCACGGACCGACCCGGACCGGTGACATCGGGGTGGCGACGGGGCCAATCGAATCGGGTTTGCACGGTGTGCTCGGGGGCATCGCGCGTGTCCGGGTGGAAGCTCCGGGTGCGCTTCGAGGACAGGCGCGAGGCCTCTACATCCACGACCGCCGTGGTGAGCGTGACCTCGGCGAAGTTTAGACGGGGGCCGTGGGCCACCAGCACGCCGTCGTGGGCGATCATGGAGCCGCCCTCAAAGATGGCTCGCCCCGACTCGTTTCCGACCAGGTTCGCGTACACATATGTCAGGGAGTACGCCCTAGACCCATCGACAATAAATCTCTCTCGAACCAGGTTTTTATCGAAGGCAAAGTGGCTCGCGCTGGGGTTGAGCACCACGTCCACCCCGTCGAGGGCGTGCCGCGCACCCGGCCGATGGGCCACCCAGGCGTCTTCGCAGATCTCAAAGCCGATGCGCACATCGCCTACGTCGAAGACCAAGTCACCGAAGGGGTAGAGCTGGCCGCCGATGGCCACCTCGCTCACCACCTCGGGCATCCACGGCTCGAACCACCGAGACTCGTAGTGGATCCCATCCGAGGCCAGGAATTGCTTGGCCACCACCCCTTGGATCTGGCCGTCAACAATGAGAACGGCAGCGTTGAAAATGGCGTTTCGATACTGGACCGGGAGTCCAATACACACCGCCATTCCTTGGGTCTCCTCCAATAGCTCCAGCACCATTCGCTCGGCGCGGCGCACGACCCAGCCCGCGTGAAAGGCGTCTTCGCAGCCGTAGCCGGTGGTGCACAGCTCGGGCAGGCAGAGCACGTCTACATTGGCGTCGCGAGCCTCTTGAATCGCCTGTCGAATTCGACGGGTATTCCCGGCCCAATCCATGGGCGTCTGGTTCAGGGACGCCGCTCCAACACGTAGTAGTCTCATGAGTTTTTCTCCCGAGAAGAGGCGATCAACGCCTCTTTGATGTCGGCCAACCCGGCCTCCAAAGAGACTGGCGAAGGCGCCGAATCCGTAAGTGCACTCAGTGAAGGTGGCAGGGCGGCGACCTGGGCCAAGGCGCGCTCACGCGATTGGGCCAAGGTCGGGGGCGAGTAGACCACCCGTCCGTCTCGCAAGACCGGTACCAGCAGATCGACCCCGTCCCCCACCATCTTCTGGTCGCGGCTGGCCCACTCCGACGGCGGGGCTAGCTCGTCGTAGATCAAGTCCTGCAGTGCATCGCCGTCCGTAAATCGGCGCACCTGCTGAATGCCGGGATTGGAGATTTTGATGGGGGTCTCCGATAGCTTGAGCCGGCGAGACCACGACCCATCGGGCTGCCGCAACGCCGCCAGCTTGTACACGCCGCCCAGGGCCGACTGACCATGGGCCGTCGACAGCCGCGTGCCCACGCCCCAGGTGTCGATGGTGGCACCCGCCTGCTTGAGCGCGCGGATCCGGTGTTCATCCAGGTCGTTGGACGCCACGATCCGGGCTCCCCGGAAGCCCTCGGCGTCCAAGATCCGCCGCACTTCGATGGACAAGGCGGCCAGATCTCCAGAGTCGAGACGCACGCCCAACATGTCATGGCCTCGCTGCCGCAGGAAGTGACCCACCTGCGCCGCCGCCCGCGTGCCCTCCAGCGTATCGTAAGTATCCACCAGGAAGATGCAGTTATTGGGCATGGCATCGGCATAGGCTTCAAAGGCCTCTCGCTCCGTGGGAAAGGCCATGACCCAGGCGTGGGCGTGGGTGCCTTTGACCGGGATCCCGTACAGTTTGCCAGCCAGGACGTTCGACGTCGCTCCCACGCCGCCCACATAGGCCGCCCGGCTCGCCGCCAAGCCCCCATCGATGCCCTGAGCCCGACGCAGACCGAACTCCATCACCGCGTCCCCTTCCGCCGCCAGGCAGATCCGGGCCGCCCGAGTGGCGATGAGGGTCTGGAAGTTCACGATGTTCAGCAGCGGCGTCTCAACAATCTGGGCCATCGCAAGGGGCCCGCGGACCCGAATCAGCGGCTCATGGGGAAAGACCACCGTGCCCTCTTCGATACCATCGACCGAGAGGCACGGCCCCTGCTCACCAAGCCAGCTCAGAAATGCCGGTTCAAACAGCGGTTTTTCATCCGCACCCACCAATGACTGAAGGTAGGCCAGGTCTTCCGAATCGAAGCGCAACGACTCCAGGAAGTCCATCGCCGGCTTGAGTCCGGCCGCCACCGCAAAGCCCCCCTTGTACGGGTTGCGGCGGTAGGTCAGGTGGAAGACTGCTTCTCGCTCGGCCAGGCCCTGGCGCCAATACCCATAGGCCATGGTGAGCTGGTAGAGATCGGTGAGCAGGGCCAGGGAGTGACGGTAGAGCGGCGTGGTCATGTCGCACCT
>JBGCER010000173.1:0-5843 GCA_045106515.1 Myxococcota bacterium | reverse complement strand
CACCGTGGGGCTGTCCCAGCTCAAGCGGATCTGCGAGCAGGTGAGGCTGCCGGTCATCGGCAGCGGGGGCATCGGCGTCGCTGAGGTCAGCGCCGTGATCGCAGCGGGGGCCCACGGCATCGCCGTGCTCGGCGCCGTGTGTTTGGCGCCCGATCCGGTCGCCGCGACGGTGGCGTTGCGCAGAGCGGTGGATGCGGCGGTCGCCGAGGGGAAGGCTCGTGGATGATCTGCTGGTGGTGGGAGCCGGAATCATCGGCCTATCCTGCGCTTTTGAGGCAGCATCCCGGGGGATGCGCGTCCGGGTGCTCGACCGAGGCTCCCCCGGTGCGGGGGCGTCCGGCGTGGCGGCTGGCATGCTGGCCCCATTGGCCGAAGCCCACGATATGCCAGATGAGTGGGTGCGAATCGGTGTGCAGAGCGCTGAACTCTACGGCGGCTTTATCGAGCGGGTCGAAGTCATGGGCGGCCCCGCGGGGTTCTTGAGCCGGGGCACGCTGCTGGTGGCGGCGGACCGGGATCAGGCGCGAGATCTGGACCAGCTTGAACGGGCGCATGAGCGCTTGGGCATGGCGGCGGAGCGCATCTCTATTCGCGAGGTCATTCGCCGAGAACCTGCGCTAAGTCCTAGGGTCGCGGGGGCGCTCTGGTGCGCCGATGACCACGCGGTCAACCCAGCGGAGCTCTGCGCGGCGCTGGTTCGCGCCATTCGAGCGTTGGGCGGGACGATCGAGACCGGTGTGCACGTAGAAGGCGTGTCTAGCGAAGGACCGGGGTTGGGCGTGCGCGTGGTCGGTGCCAAAGTGGACACACCACGGCTCGCCCGTCGTGTGCTGGTGGCGGCGGGGCTGCACAGCGCCGAGGTCCTACCGATCGAGCTGCGCTCGGAATTGGATATGGGCTTGCGCCCGGTGAAGGGCCAGGTGCTGATCTTAAAGGGCGATCCGTTAATCTCCAGGGTCGTACGCACCCCCCGCGTCTACCTGGTGCCCCGCGGCAACCGGCTGGTGGTGGGCGCCTCTGAAGAAGAGGTCGGCCATCACTCCGAGCCGCTCGCCGGCGTGACGATGGACCTGCTCTACGAGGCTTGGCGCACGGTGCCTGGCGTCTACGAGCTCGAACTCGAACAGATCGTCGTCGGTCATCGACCCTCCACCCGCGATGGCTGCCCGGTGGTACGCCCTGTCGGTCCCGAGGGCCTCTTTGTGGCGACAGGCCACCACCGCCACGGCATCTTGCTCGCGCCTTGGACCGCCCACGTTTTTGCACAGTGGCTCGACAGCCAGTCCGGTTGAGGCACAGACACAGGGCTGGGTCCGCGTTAGCGCCGAGCACACGGAGAGCGCATGGTGAACCTCACCCTCAATGGCGATGCCCTCGCAGTCGAGCCCGGCAGCACGGTGCTTGGCGTGGTGTCGGCTCATTTGGGTCGGGACAATCCCATCGGCGTGGCTGTGGCGGTCAACAAGACCGTGGTTCCGCGCAGCGAATGGGCGACTCGTACGCTCGAAGATGCCGACGAAGTCGAGCTCGTCGGCGTAATGCAGGGAGGCTAGGTTGAGTGATCCATGGTCCATCGGGCCGCTCACGTTGGACAGCCGAGTGCTGCTCGGCACGGCCCGCTACCCCAACCGCCAGACGCTGCTCGATGCCCTTGAGGCTTCGACAACAAAGTTTGTAACTGTATCTTTGCGCCGGGTCTCGGTCGATGCCCAGGAAGAGAACCTGTACCAGGCCCTGGTGGATCGTGGTTATGCCCTGCTCCCGAACACCGCCGGGTGTTTTACGGCCGATGACGCGGTACGAACCGCTCAATTGGCGCGCGAGGCCTTGGGGACCTCCTTCATCAAAGTCGAGGTCATCGCCGACCACGAGACCCTGCTGCCCGATGGCGAGCAGCTGCTCTTGGCGTGTGAGACCTTGGTGAACGACGGGTTCCACGTGCTGCCATACACCAATGACGATCCTGTGCTAGCGCGGAAACTAGAGCAGGTCGGGTGCGCTGCGGTCATGCCGTTGGCCGCGCCCATCGGTACGGGGTTGGGCATCCGAAATCCCCACAACCTGGAGTTGATCCGCCAGCATGTTCGGGTGCCACTCATCGTCGACGCGGGATTGGGCACCGCGTCGGACGTGGCCTTGGCCATGGAGTTGGGCATGGACGGCGTGCTTCTGAATACGGCGGTGGCTCGTGCCGATGATCCGGTGCAGATGGCGAAGGCCATCGGGCTGGCCGCACAGGCCGGCCGTCACGCCTTCCTGGCCGGTCGCGTCCCCAAGAAGCGCTATGCCGAGGCGTCGAGCCCCACACAGGGCGTGCCGTGGCGCAAGGCCTAGTCACGCCTCAGCTGATGCTGATCCTCGACCGGCAGGTCGCGGGCTCAGATGCTGAGTGGTTGCGGCGTTTGGTCACGCTGTACCCGTTGCTCCCCGACCATGGCCGGGTGTGGCTGCAGCTCCGATGCAAGCAGGTCGCGGGCCTGGCCCAGCGGCAGTTGATGGAGCAAGCCCGCGTATTGGTGAGCGGACGGGCCGTTCCGGTCGTGGTGAACGGCGGCGCCGCTGGATTTTCGGGCGCGCACTGGCCCCAAGCCCAGATCCCAGCCGTGGCCACCATGGAGTCAGGACCTCGGTCTGCGGCGGTTCACGACGTCGCGTCGGCGGGTGCGGCTGCGGCTGCGGGAGCCCATGTTGTGCTCTTTGCTCCTGTCTTTTCACCCCGGTCCAAGCAGGCCAAACCCAAAGGCTTGCCCGCCTTGCGCTACCTGTGCGCACGAAGCGCGGTCCCGGTCTTGGCGTTGGGTGGGGTGACGCCGGAGCGGGTTCGGCCATGTATTCAGGCCGGCGCCTCTGGAGTTGCGGTACTCTCGCCGGTGAGCCACCCCGACTCTGACCCGGTTGGGACCTTGGCGGCGTACCTCTCTGTGCTGGAGCGCTGATGGATCCCCTGGTGGTCGTGGCCGCTGTCCGTACCTGGCTCCACGGCTTTGTGGTGGAGCTGGACCTGTGCCCTTTCGCCGGCGGACCGCTACGCGCGGGCCGCGTGCGCATCGCGGTGAGTGAGGCCACGGACTTGGAAGAGGCGGTGGGAGAGCTCCTGTTGGAAGCCGAGCGCCTCGATGAGGATGACGACGTCGAGACCTCGCTGCTGGTGCTTCCCGACCTGTTCCCGGACTTTGAAGACTTCTTGGACGTGACCGCTGCGGCCGAAGAGGTATTTCGGGTGTCTGGCTATGATGGGATCTACCAAATCGTGGTGTTTCATCCTGGCTTTCGTTTCGAAGGCTCCGACCCTGCGGACCCGGCCAATGGCACCAATCGCTCGCCCTTCCCCATGTGGCACCTGCTGCGGGAGTCCAGCGTAGAGCGGGCCATCGAGGGGCACCCCGACGTGGCCTCCATCCCCGCGCGCAATGCGGAGCTGCTGCGAGAGCTGGCGGACTGAGCGCGGGTTGAGCCCAGGGTGTTAGCCGCGCCCCACTCCTGGAGGACCCATGCCCGTCATCGCTATGCAGGTCGTCGAAAAGGCCGCTCACGACCAGACCGACTCGCTCTTCATCTACACCTTTGAGAGCCCGGCCCTCGGTCGCCGAACCATCGTGGCCAATCTCACCAATGTCTACAGCATCGGGGATGTGGCGGGGATTGCCCAGCTCGGCACCCTGCTGCCCGAGGGCGAGATCAAGCCGCGCAAGGTCTTCGGCATCGATAGCGAAGGGATGGCGATGGGTCCTGTAGACACGCCGGTCGACACCGATGTGTCCGACCGATTCGACGCCGACGCGCCGGAGCAGGACTTCACCCTGACCTTCCGCATCACCGTGAAGGGCCACTATGTGGCGGACGCAGAAAAGACTGCCCGAAAGCTCTTTAAGAGCGGCAAGGGTGAGCTGATTTAGGGCGATGTGACGGATCGGCTCGGCTGGCGTTACTCTTGATTACCGGGAGATCTAGTGCGCACATCCTTGCTCCTCATCCTCTGCCTTGGCTGCTCGGAGACGAGTGTCACGCCCGTCCCGGTCGTGCCCGACGACGACACGTCCGAAGATGTGGTTGTAACCCCAAAACCAGACCCCATCCCCGATGGCGTTCCACGCGGAGGCGTGAAGGGCCTGATCTGCTTGGACAAGGACAGTCCCGTGCCTGGCGCTCGCGTCGCCCTGGAGCATGAGTGGGGTGTGGCCGAGGCCAACACGGACGCAGAAGGGAACTTTTCCCTAGAGAATCTGCCGGTTGGCTCCTATGTGCTGATCGTGCAGACCCCGGAATACTCCGACCAGATCCCCGTGGAAGTGCCCCCCAATGAGTACTCCTGGGTCGAGACCACCGACTGCTTGATCAACTGCGACATCCCCGTGCCCTGCGTGGGCCTCGCCGAAGCCTTCGATCGCGGCGGCGCTGCGGTCTACTACAACGAAGCCGGCGCCATCGAGGTCATCAACACCAGCGAGGACCTGGAGATCTGCATGGACGACTGGATGGTCGTCTTCAGCGAGACCAGCCAAGACGCCACCTTTGGGCAGCGCGACCCCGTGCGGGTCGGTCCTGGAGCCTCCACCGAGGCGGGCTATGCCCACGACGTGTACAAGCCCGAAGGCGCCGACGAAAACCAAGCCTGGTGGTGCGTCGAGCGCGAGCAGTACACCCAAGCGGGCTCGGAGTACACGTACAATGGCTCGTTGACGCCGGACCTGCTCTACGAGCTCATCCGCTACCGAACGGACGTCAATTCCAGCCTGATCGAAGACCACGAAGAGATCGTCGAAGGTCAGTACATCCAGTCCCAGATGAACGTGTGGAACACCGAGATCCAGTCGGCCATCATCTTGGTTGGACGCCAGCGCAGCCTCGTGCAGCTCCGGCGGCCAGACAGCGTGGCGACCATCGTTGTGGAAGCGACCAATCTGGGCCAGAAGGCCGGCCGAGCCGTGGTCTCCGAAGATGTTCCTGCCGGCTTTGACGTGTTTGGCGTGTCGGACGGGGGCGTGGTGAGCCAACGTCGCGACGGCGGGTTTACCATCAACTGGTCCGTGAATATCGCCGGTGCAGTTCCACGCGATAATGCTCATGCAACGTACAGTACCCACGAGCTCACCTATCAGATCTCGCGGAGCACCGACGAGTGCATGGGCCGTTGCCCTGGCTACGGCGTCACAGCTCAGTGGGGCCCGCACGCCTCGGCGAGCGAGCCGCTCATCATCGAAGTGTGCGAGACGCCCGAAGGCACCTAGCCAGGGCTAGTTCGGGCTTGCCGCGCGCTCCCATGTCTCGTTGGCCTCGCGCTCCCACACGCGACCGGTGCTGCGGTCCCAGATCATCGACGCGCGGGCCAGCGCCGGAGCGACGCCGTCCTGGTTTTCGTGGTGGGTCTTGGCGGCGAAGTCGGACACCACGTCGATTCGCCGGCCGCCGCCCAGGGTGTCCCGCGCATACTTGGCGGCCAGGCGCTCCCGGTCGTCCAGCACCACACCCACCAGCATGTTCAGCTGGGCGTAGACGTCGTGGTCCAGCCCCACGAAGCAGCCCTCGACGATGACGATGTCGCACCGGGCGCGCTCGTGGCGGATCGTTCGCGCCAGCCCGACCTCGTCGACGATGGCGGGCCCTTGCAATCGCGTGGTGCGGGTGGCCTCCCCTTGGGTGTAGCGAAACCCGTCCCCACGCCAGCAGGCCTGGTCGGCTTCGATGTAGCCGACAGTGAAGCCGTCATTGTCGAGGCGCTCGGCGAGTCGAACCGACAGAGACGATTTTCCGGCCGCGGCGGGGCCGCACACGCCCAAGGTGGGGGCGGGCCCTTTGCCAATGTGCCGCTTGAGCTGCGAGGCGAGCCGGTCTGCGAGGGCGTC
>JBGCER010000172.1:0-4771 GCA_045106515.1 Myxococcota bacterium | reverse complement strand
CAAGGCCACGCTGCCCGGGCTTGACATCCTCTGCGCGGTTTGGTTCCGGGCCTTTGCGAACCCGCCCACCCCCTCGCACACTTCGCACATCATCGATCCCGTGCCCGACCGCATCCACCTTTGGCACACGCCGTGCAGTTCCCCGGTCGCCTCACACCGAGGCGTCCTAGTGACCGGAGCTCATGATGCGAATCACCCTATTGTCTTCTTTGGCCCTGTTGGCTGCCTGCGAAACGGCCGCCGAAATCTCTCCCACGCCGGCCTTCTCCACCTCGATCGAAGAAGAGGCCGCCCCCTCCGACTTCGAGACGTTTGACCTGCAAGATGTTCGCCTTGAGGTACTCGACATTGCCTATCGATTCATCGCGGTCGATCTAGGCGATGGCGCGGCGGATGAGGCGGTGATCGAAGACGCCCGCGAGCTGCAAATCCGTTTCGCCCACGCCCTGGCCGCGTCTGCGACCTTCGACGAGCTGGAGGCCACCGGCGAGACGGTGGAGATCCAATGGCTCGGCGTGGGCTTGTTGTCGGACGACCTGGAGGATGCCTCTTTGGCAGACCAGGACGTACCCGATTCGCCGACCATCGAAGATGTGGCCGGCGCGGTGGAGTGGGTGGGATTCAACCCGGGCTCACGCAATGAATTCATGCTTCGAATGCCGCTTCAGATGAGCGCGCTGATTGGGGCGGAGGGGGTGCTTCGCGGCGTTCCCGATGGCTCTGAGTCGCTGGACGGGGAGGGGCCGGTGCTCACGAGCCAGGTGGGCAATGCCGATACCCGCGTGCTCAAGGGCTCGAAGAATACGGCGCAAACGGCGACGAACTTCAAGCGGATTGTGAGTTTCACCACCGGCTGCACCGGGACCTTGGTCGGGCGGCATCACGTCTTGTCGGCCGGCCACTGCATCCGTAGAACGGCCAAGAACGGTAATCCCGCGTCGTGGAGCCAACCTGAGCTTCGGGTCGGGCGCAATGGCACCGACTGGATCGCGTCGGCGGACACCTCCACCGGCTGGCGATGGTTTTGGGTGGAAGCGTCTTACTACACGGCGTCGAACAATGGCAGCTCGCCCAGGTCCACGGACTTCGGGCTGATCATCACCCCGTCGCGTCACATCGGAAGCTCCACCGGATGGTTTGGGTGGCAATACAGCAATTCCGAACACGACGATATGTACAACCGCGGGTACCCAGGCACGCCGCCCCTCGCGAACCACTCGCGCCACCTGTTCGGCGACTCGAATAACTGCAAAACCGGCGACTACAGCTCATCGAAAGATAGCTACAACTACCGACTCTTCGGCTACCACTCCTGCGATACGTCTGGTGGACACTCCGGTTCCGCGCTGTACCGAAAAAATGGTAGTGCTTGGGTCGTTCGTGGCGTCCACAAGGGTGCCACCAACCCGGGCGTGACCAATGGGTCGAGCAACTCCACGCTCTGGAACAGCTTTGCCTTGGTGACGCGGGAACGCTCAGCCCAGATCTCAGCCTTCCGCGCGTCCTACCCATAGGGGGCATTCTGCCGTGCCTGAGACCCGAGCGGACGTTCTGACGCTCGGGTCTTTTTGTACGTTCCGAGGCCCGCTTCTTGGCAGGGTCACACCCTTGTGCCATCCGGCCCACGATTTTGCCTCGGGCAAGTACAGCTTCCCCCTGACTCCTGCGCGGTCACTCAATCTGGCGCCTGGCGAGCATCATCTGCTCATCGGTGACAACCAGAACTCGGCGAGCAAGGACCAAGGCATCGTCACCACCGAGGCCGGCAAGACGGCGACGCTGACCTGCTCGGAGACGGGCTGCATCGGGCTTCGTCACCCGTAGGTTTACTCTCGCATGCCAAGGTGCACTGATGACGCCTTGGCCCCGAGAGAATCATGAATCGACTTCGCCTGCTACCCATCTCGGCGCTCGCGACCTTGGTGGCGTGTCCGTCCACCGATGACGAGCCCGAGCCCCAGGTCGACCGCGCCACGGTCATCGAGGACTGGTGTGAGGCGGTGCGCGGCGGCCCCAGTCGTGATGAAGACCCCATCCTGGGCTTCGCCAAAGCGGTGAGCACAGCCCGGCACTTCTCGGTTGGCCATCGGCCCAGCGATGTGACCTCGGACCTGGTGGCCGTGCTGTCCGATGTGGACTTGGGAGAGGTGGCCCTCGCTGAGTTCGCCGACCTGTCGCCCGAGCGGTGCGTCGTCTTGGCCGATGATGCGCCATTGGGTGCGTTCTCCGCAGAGTTGCGTGGGGACGTGGCTCTGGTGCAGCCCGGCTTGGGCGAGGCGACCTGGCCCGAAGGTACCGAAGCCGTGGTGATCGATCTGCGGGAGGTTCCGGCTACGCCACAAGGAGATGCGGCGTTAAATGCCGCTGTTGCGGCGGCGCTGGCCAGCGACGTGGGCCTGGGGAAGCGGTGGGAGCAGTCGTTTTCCGGCCTGCCCACCGATTGGAACCCGTCGACCGGGTACACGGCTGGCCCGGTCTCCGTGGTGGAGAACCTGGTGGCCACGGGGGATCGCGATCTGCCGCTCGCGTTCATCGTCGGCGCTCGGGTGAGCCCTCGGGCAGCGGTCTTGGCGGCGGCGTTCCGGGTTCAGGGTCGGGCTGCGTTGTGGGGGTTTGACCTGCACACCGCCATCGGGGAATCGAGCTGGAACCCGGTGGGCGATCGGGGCCTGGTGGTGCGGACCTCCCCGCGTGAGCTGTTGTCGGGTCGCGCCTTGCCCGATGTGATCGTGGCGGACACCGACGAGTTTTGGCCTGAAGAGTGGGCGTCGAACTTGTCTTCCGTCGACGGACCGCGGGCGATGACCCTGGGCGTGTCTTTTGTGCCGCTCGGCCAGTGGCCCGGGGCCGCTCCGGCGAGGCTTGAGCCTCGCTCCGCCGCTCGCCAGGTCATGCTCATCGAAGCTTATGGCGTCCTCGATCGGTTTTACCCCTACTTCGACGTGGTGGGTCGGGGTCTCGACGATGCGCTGCTCGACGAGCTTCCGCTCATCGCTGACCTGCAGCCTGGCGAGACCACCGAGGCCGTGCACAGCCTCGGCCGCCTCATGCACGCCCTCGAAGACGGTCATGGCTTCTTCAACACCCTCAACGCTGGCCCGCTGGATGGGTATGTGGGGATTTCCGGCGATGTGGTCGATGACGAGATCCTCGTTCGGGCCGCCCTGCCTGACATTGGCATCGAACCTGGCGATACCGTGATCGAGGTCGACGGTCAGCCCGTCGCCGAGTGGTACGCCGAGGTCACGTCTCGATACTCTGCGGCGTCCAAAGGCTACCTTTGGGACTTGGCGACCCGAGAGCTGAATCAGATCCGCGAGGGACGCTCCCTGGGGGTGCGTGCCCCCGACGGCTCGACCCGCACCGTCGAGGCCATCCCGCAGTCCCAGGCCGACTATCAGAGCTTGCCTGTGTCTGGGAGTCTTCGTGAAAGCGGCACTCTGGGCGAGTTTGGCCGATCTGATCTCTACTACCTGAACATGAGCCAGAGCGTCCTGAGCACCGAGCAAGAGCTCCAGCGTGTGGTGGCGGATCTGAAGAGCCAGGATGTGTCGGGCATCGTGGTGGATATGCGCTCGTACCCTGGCGTGAACCACTACTTGGTCGTCAGCGAGCTGCTCACCGGCGAGTTCTTGTCGCCGCACTTTGTGGTGCCGACCTGGACCGGGCCGTCTGAGCTCGAGTGGGTGGAGCAGGTCTACGAGCTGCGCGGCAGCAGCACGGCCTTCGATGGACCCATTGCCCTGCTGGTGTCCAACCACAGCGTGTCTGCGGCCGAGAACTTCTCATTGATGCTGACCCAGCGCGACACCACGACCGTGGTCGGCCAGCAGAGCGCGTCGACGAACGGCACCATCACCGGCACCTACGTCGCCGACGAGCACTACATCATGTTCACCGGCATGCAGATCCTCACGCCCGAACGAGAGCGCTTCCATGGCATCGGGATCGTGCCCGACATCGTGGTCGAGCCCACCGCGGCCCAGATTGCCGCTGGTGTGGACCCGGAGCTGCAGGCGGCCCTGACGGTGTTTGAGCGGTAGGGTGGACCCGGGCCTCGTCGCGCCCCAGGAGTGGCCCCGCTTCCTCATCCCTCGTGGCGGAGCACCGGGTAGATGCGGAAAAATGCCTGGTTTGAGGAGGATGTTTTGCCGGTGTTGCAAGGGCGGGTGCGGGCTGTGCTCGGTGGGCAACCCGGTGTGTTTTGAGCGGTGTTGGCATCACAAATGGACGGGCCTGACCCAACCCGACTCATAAAACTCGTCGTTGACCCATCGCTGACCCACGCTGACACAAGACGGTTTGTAGTCAAGCATCTACCTTGCTTGTGGAACTTGTAAGGAGGCTCCATGACCCGGTTGACCATTCTGTGTTTGTTGTTGGTGGGTTGCGCCGAGATCGTGCCCCTGGACGGAGATGACGTATCGGCGAGTCGCCGCGCCCAGGTGGGGGCGACGGTCGGCGCCGAAGATCCCAAGCCGGTCAAGGTGGATGACAGCTTTGAAGTTGGACCGGACTGCAGCGAGACCTGCGACACGATGGACGTGGACGATGCGTGCGACGAAGTCGCAGAGAACAGAGAGTGCGACAGCTGCGTGCCGGGCATGCCCCACTCGACCCCCGGGAAGGAGTCGTGCTGGATGGAGACCTACGACGTCACAGAGATCGGTCCTACCGGCGAGGGCGCGGGGATCTGGTGTGACTGCGCGGGGGGCAACGAAGCCTGAGTGATGACATGGCGGCGATGGGGCCTCCGAACGTGCTGGCGTGT
>JBGCER010000171.1:0-25539 GCA_045106515.1 Myxococcota bacterium | reverse complement strand
CGCCGCGGTCCGGCAGAAGATCTACGCATCCGACACGCTGCGCCTGGCCATGCAGCGCACACCGGAGCCGGTGCTGCTGCCGTGCACCTCGATCAGCTGCCTGAGCGCATTGGTCCTCGACCCCGCTGAGGACGAGCCCGTCGTGACCGTGGGTTGGACCACGTTCGGCCCCATCGACCTGGGCTCATCCGCCACGCCGACCCCCCAGATGCAGGGATTGGTGGACGGCATCCACGCCTGTGAAGTGCCCAATGAAGGAACCGGTGGGGCGATGCGACGGGTCGTCGCCTGGCTGGAGATCGGCCCCGACGGCAGCATCGCAGAGCGCCATGTACAGATGCGCAACCCGGCAGACGCCCCATGGGCTCAGTGTGTGTTGGACAGCCTCACCGCGTTTCCCGAACAACCCACCATGGCTCCGGGTCAATACGCGGCGGTCGAACTGCGGATCGACAGAGCTAGCCCTGCGCGATGATCCGCTGGGCCAACGCGAAAGCGCTGTCGAAGCCCTGGGTCAGACCCACGCCCGTCAGGCCCCAGCCCAGCGGGTGTACCCGCGGCAGGTGACTCTCCAGTTTGCGTCGCATCTCCGCATGACCGGGTAGATATTGAGGAATCCCAGGGCGAGCCCGGGCCACATGAGCCAGCGCAGGCTCGGGAACCACGCCTTGAACTCGGCACACCACGTCCATGGCGTGGTGGACCAACGCGCGCTCCGACAAGGTCGCCAACTGCGGCGCGCGGGTGCCACCCACCATGACGCGCACCAGATCCATACCCGCCGCAAGGTGGGGGAAGGTGGCGCTCACCCAGATGGTGCCCAGGCAGTCTTGCCGCTCGGTCGAGGCGGTGAGCCACCCGAACCCGGGCATGCTCGGCCCCCGTCCCGCCTGCCACCCCAAGTGGACCGCCGCCACCGGAGCGTGGTGCATCGGCCCGACCACATCAGCCCATCCCGGAACCAAGGCGCAGGCGGTGGGCAAGGGGGTGGCCACCACGACGTGGCTCGCCCGCACCATGGCCCCATCGGTGTGAACCTCGGCGCCGGTGGGCGTGGGCTGAACCGCGCGCACCGGTGCGTTGTAGCGGACGTCATCGCCCAGCCCTTCGGCCAAGGCCCGCGGCAGCATCTCGACGCCATCATCGAACGACACCGAACCGCGGGGCACACCCGTCGGCTCGGCCTTCCCCGAGTTTCGCCACAGACCCCAGATCACGCTCCCAAAGTTGCGCTCTGCCGCCACCAGCGACGGAAAGGCGGACTCCGCTTCGAGGGAACGCGGATCTCCGGCGTAAATGCCTCCGACAAACGCATCGACAAACGGCTCAGCCACGCCTGGACCGAACCGCCGCCGGATGAAATGATCGAGGGTCTCACCGGCTTTCCAGCCACGACGCACGAAGGGCTCCCACAGCGCACGCAGCACCGTCGACCGATCCACCACATCGCCTCGGATCCACTCGGCCAACGTCGACGGGAGCGACTGCAGGCGCCCCTGATGCAGCACCCAGCGCCGCTTGGAGGTACCCGCCGCAGGCACCACCTTGGACGCAAGCCCCACCTCTTGGATGAGACGGGAGGTGGCCAACCCGGCACCCCGAAGGGATTGCGGACCTTGCTCCAACAGAACACCGTGCATGTCCAATGTCTGGATCAGACCACCGGCTCGGCCCGAGGCCTCCAACACCACCACGGACAGCCCGGCCTGGCGCAGCCACCAGGCAACAGCGAGACCCGCCGGACCCGCGCCGATGACGGCGACGTCATGATTCATAGATCTCTACGCACGTATTTAGCGCGCCTCGGCCACGGGCTCGTCGGCGGCGTAGGCCATTGTGATGACGGATCCGACGGCCAAGAAGGCGACAGCCAAGAGGACGAACCCAACTAAAAGCCAGTTTGCCTTTGGATTTTCTTCTTGCGTGATCGTAAGCGAGCGAGCCATGTGAAGCTCCAAGAGGCGGGCAGCGGTGCGCAGGGGTGCGCGAAGCGGCGGGGGGATGGGGAGGGTCAATGCAGGGGGCGTGCCAGACGCCCCGCCACCCTACCGCGTCCCAGGATCCGGGTCCAGGGATCCCCCATCCTCGCGGATCCGCTGCGCGACCTCCAGCACTGGAATGGTGGTGCTCTCCCACGAACGATTGTTCTTGAGCGTCACCAATCCCGCGGCGGCCTCGTCGGGGCCAACCACCAACACCCATGGATAACCCCGCTTGTTCGCATGCTTCAGCTGCGCCTTCATTCGACCATCGCCCACGTAGAGCTCCGCGGACACCCCCTGCTCGCGCAGCGATGCCGCCGCCCTTGCAGAGTCCCATCGCGTCTCTTCACTGAACACTGTCACCAACACATCAGCGGAGGTCGGTCGAGCATCCAGCATGCCCAGCTCGTCCATCACCACCAGAAGCCGCTCCAGACCCAACGACACCCCAACCGCCGGAACCGCCCTTCCGGAAAGGGACTCCACCAGGTTGTCGTATCGGCCGCCGCCCGCGACGCTCCCGATGCGCGGCTCTTCTACAGAGACCTCGAACACCGGACCCGTATAGTAGTCCGCTCCTCGTGCAAGAGAAGGATCGAAGCGGATCGTATCTGGAGCAACACCCATGGATACCGCGAGCTCGATGACCTGGCGAAGGGTCTCGATTCCCGCGCGGCCCTCCTCATCTAGATCGGCTTCCAAGGCGTTGAGCAATGAATCGCGGGAGCCCCCGGAGGTGTCCATGGCCGACCACAGCGCGTCCAGGCCGGCAGGGTCGAACCCGCGCCCCGCGATTTCGGCCAGAACCTTGTCTCGCCCGATCTTATCGAGCTTGTCCAGGGCGATGAGCACCTGGAGCTCGCCGGCGATGTCCGTGGCTCCGGACCGACGCGCGAAGCAGCCCAAGATGCGCCGATCGTTGACCTGGATGGCGTACCCCGAGAACCCGAGCGCTCGTAGGGCCGCGTCTGCGACCGCGATGCACTCGGCGTCCGCCATGGGCGACACGGTGCCCGCAATGTCCACGTCGCACTGATAGAACTCGCGGAATCGGCCCTTTTGCGGACGCTCCGCACGCCACACGGGCTGGATTTGGTAGCGCTTGAACGGCATCCGAAGCTCGCCGTGCATGGCCAGGACCCGCGCGAGCGGCACGGTCAGATCGTAGCGCAGGGCCAGATCACACTCACCGGGCGTCACATCCCGCCCCCTCTTGTGGATCCGGAACATCAGCTTGTCGGTCTCGTCGCCGTACTTGCCGGTGAGCGTCTCGATACGCTCGATCGCCGGTGTTTCAAGCGGATCAAACCCGAACTGGTGAAACACACCGCGGATGGTCTCGATCACTTGAAGACGCTGGGTCATCTCTTGGGGAAGAAAGTCCCGAGTGCCCTTGGGCAAGAACACGGCCACGCTCACCTCGATGCTGGGTGGCATGGCTAACCCCGTTCTGGCGGCGCGGGCCGGCATTCGCCCCGCGAGGTACACCAAGACCGCAAGCAATCGGCACAGTCATTGAGCCGCCAGGTTCCTGCTTTGCCTTATGCTTTGGCCCTTCGATGCCGTCTCGTCGACGGTACGAGGTGGCCGAGTGCCTTCGATTGGGCAAGATCCTTGCAAACCGCGACGGAGGCTACGTTGAGCGAGAGCGAGTTCCACTACGTCCGCACCACCGGCGTTGACGGCGGCGTAGATGCTGTCGATGGTCGCGCCATCGGCGTGGACATCGAGTCCATTCTCAAAGACGGCCTGCCGCCGTTCAAAGTTGCGTTGGAGCTGATCGCCGCCCTGTGCGAGATCCTCGACATCGCCGACCAAGACGGAGAAGTGCACGGCGATATCAAGCCTAGCACCATCTTTTTGGATGACACCGGAGCTCTTTCCGTCGAAGGGTTCGGCATCGCGCGCGACAAAACCGCCGCGCCCGAGGGCAAGCCTTCAGGCACGGTGACCGACCTGTACGGCCTCGGCTACGTGGCGTACCGGCTCCTAGCGACTCGGGATCTCGGCGCCCTGCCCGACGACCCCGACGACCACGATGATGCCGTCATCGACGCCGTTATCGCCCTGCCATGGGGCGACATGCGCGAAGAGTGGGTCGGCGACATCCAGTGGTTCCTCGCCAAGCTCATGAGCTTCGACCCCAATGAGCGCCCCACCGCCGTCGACGCGTGGCGGACCTTCATCGCCTTCGCTGAAGATGCGGAAGGTGGCAGCGTCGTGGACTGGTCCGTCGACGCCATCGAAGGCGGCGGAGAGCGACGGGACGCGGCCATGGCCGTGCGTCCCTCCGCCGATGAGGACGAAGACCTGGGCGGGCCCAAGGTGTCGAGCGGACCCCTGCAGAAGGGCGCCATCAGCTTCGGCGGCGGCGCCGCCAAGTCTGGACAGGCGACGGCATTCTGGTCCAAAGAGCAGATGAAAGCTGCACTTGAGGCCGATGACGAAGAGGAGGAGACGTTCAAGCCCAAGGTTGGCGGCGGCGCCTCGACCTCGTTCTGGACCCGAGACCAGATGGAGGCCATGGCCCGCGGCGATGAGTCCGCACCCAGGCCTAAGCGCAAAGACGCTGGCGCACCGAGCCGGAAGCCCGCTCCTGCAGCTGCGCCTCCCTCCGCGCGTCCCGTGGCTCCGGTCGCCGCGCCCCCGCCGGTGGCCCCCATGGCCCCGCCGCCCGCGGTCCCTGGCCGCCCCGTGGCGCCCGCGGCCCAACCGCCCATTGGCGCACCCGTTGCTGCCAGTCCCGGTTTTGCCGGCGCTGGCCCATCGCTGGTCACCCAACCCGTCGCCGCAGGTCCGGCCATCGCCGCGTCCGCAGGCCCCGCCATCGCAGCGGCCAGCTCCACCCCGCCGGGCGGCTACATCGACGATGAAGACGAGGACGCGGGAGGCGGCGGCATGAAGATCGCCGTCGTCGGCGTTGTCGTTGTGCTCTTGCTGCTCCTCTGCGTCGGCGTCGCCGGCGCTCTCGGCCTCGGCGCCTACTTCATGAACGGCGATGCATCCTCGAGCACGAGCTCGCGAAGCAGCTCGGCTGAGCTATTGGACGACCCGGTCGATGATGGTGACGACGACGTCGACGAAGACCCCGAGGACGAACCGGAAGACGAACCGGAAGACGAGCCCGAGCCCGAGCCCGAGCCCGAGCCCGAGCCCAAGCCCAAACCCACGACCACCTCGTCTCGCGGCACGTCCTCATCCAGCACCTCCGGCACCAGCCGCGGCACCACTTCGACCAGCAGCAGCAGCAATCGCGGCAGCAGCAATCGTGGCAGCAGCAACCGGGGCGCCAAGACCACCCCGGTCGCGTCTGGACCCACCAGCGTCATCTTCACCGTGCCGTCCGCAGGCAGCGTGCGCTGCGGCGATGGCACGCGCAAAGAGGGCGATGGCAAGGTTCGGTTGACCTTCAAGACGGTCCCGGGTGATGGCATCACCTGCTCCTTCTTGGACAGCGCCAGCAAGCCCGTGTGCGCGGGCACCGTCATGCCCGGTCAGCGAAAGTGCGTCTGCAGCGCAGGCACAGGCGACATCTCGTGCTCCTAGCCCCCATCCCTCATGACCGCTCCGCACGAACCGCAGGGAGGTCGGCGCGAGCCGGGTTCTCGAAGAGCGAGGGCCTGCCGGCGTGTCGAGACACGTCAAAGGCCCGAGCGAAGGAGAGGGACCGGCGCAGCCCGAGATCCCAAGGTGCAGTGGAGTGCGTCGTGAGGGATGGGGGCTAGCGTGAGGGCGGTCCTACAGCGGGTGACGCGCGCCAGCGTCACCGTCGACGGCGCCATCGTCGGCGCCATCGATACAGGGCTCCTCGTCCTACTCGGGGTCGGCCCAGACGACACCGAGACCCAAGTGCAGTGGCTCGCCCGAAAGGTGGCTGGACTTCGGATCTTCGAAGACGACGCCGGCAAGATGAACCACTCCGTGCTGGACATCGACGGCGCTGCCCTCGTGGTGTCTCAGTTCACGTTGTATGGGGATGTGCGAAAGGGCCGCCGACCGAGCTTTGTGGGAGCGGCCCACCCCGACCTGGCCAACCCCATGTACGAGCGATTCTGCGAGGCCCTGAGTTCGCTAGGAGTGCCGGTTCAAAAGGGCATATTTGCTGCCGACATGAAAGTAGAGCTGCTCAACGATGGGCCGGTAACGCTGGTCATCGACACCCCATGACCGCCCCCTCGCTCCCCATGATGGCCGTGGCCCGCGACGCCGCAGAGGCCGCTGCTGTGCTGTTGCGAGAGGCCTATGCGCGGGGAGACCGAGTGGTGGAGCACAAGGGTCGCATCGACCTGGTGACCGACGTAGACCGGGCGTGTGAAGCAGCGATTCGCGCGGTGCTCACCCAACATACGCCACAGCTCCCCACCTTGGGAGAAGAGGAAGGCGGCCCCTGGGCCGCCCCCACTCGGTGGGTGGTGGATCCGTTGGACGGCACCACGAACTTCGTGCACGGCTTTCCCTGGTTCGCCGTGTCCATCGCGCTGGAGGTGCAAGGCGCCACCCAAGTGGGCGTGGTGCTGCAGCCCATCACCCACGACCTCTACGCCGCCGAGCGTGGCCAGGGCGCCACCCACAACGGCCGGGTCATGCGCGTCTCCACCGTCGATGATTTGGACCACGCCTTGGTCGCCACGGGCTTTCCGTACAGCCGCCGCAGCCAGCTCCCCGAGCTGCTCGCCCCCATCGAGCGTGTGCTGGGCCGGGTACAAGGTCTCCGGCGTGCTGGAGCCGCCGCCCTCGACCTGGCGATGGTCGCCGCGGGCAAGCTCGATGCGTACTGGGAACGAGAGCTTCGACCGTGGGACTTGGCAGCCGGCCGACTGCTTGTGACCGAGGCCGGTGGCCGCGTGACCGCCCATGACGGATCGGCCGAGCTCGACCCCAAGTGGCCCGGTCCGTTGGCCAGCAATGGCCGGGTGCATGAGGCGATGGTGCAGGCGCTTCGATAGCGCCGCCTACACGATCTCTTGCCCGTCCAAGTACCAACGACCCGGCCGCAGCGAGCGCCCGTGCTCCAGCCACCAGTTCTTCCAGCCTTGGAGGTGAGCCTGTTGCACTCTCCAGGGACCGTCGGAGTCGAAAGGCAGGTTCTCCCCTGACGTAATGACGAGCTCGTCATAGGCGGTACGCCGGGTCCACGGGTCGTCGGCCTGCATGCGCTCGATGAGCAGACCCCCGGCGAAGACTTCGCCTTGGCGGTGCCGCACACCGATGGCGAACCGCGCGCTTTCGCGTTCCCACCACAAGTTCCACTTGGTCTTCCAGCCGGGCTCATCGAGCTGCTCGGAATGCCCGGTCAAGATCTGAAGCGCCCCGGCTGCGACCTCGACAACCCGCCGATCTCGGCGGTCTAGGGCTTCGAGCAGGTCGGGTACGGCCCGAGGGTCACCCAGCAAGCCAAGGCCCTGGAGCGCGCCCAAGGCGCCCTCTCCTTGACCGCGCGCGGCGGTGAGCAGCAGGAGGTGATGGGTGGCGCCGCCGTAACGACCCACGATCTCTCCGGGAGAGACGGTGAGGCCGGTGCGGTCTTCGGTGAGCGCGCGGGCGTGGAAATCCACACCACGGCGGTCACCCAGCAGCAGCAAGGCGAGGGCGGCGGGGGCCTCCAAGACCGGGTCGGCCAGGGCTGGGACGATGGCGTCGACGACAGAGCGGTCGCCGATGCGGGCCAGCGCGGTGATGGCAGCCTTGCGAGAGACGGGGTGGGCCGAACGGTCGGTCAAGGCCACCAGGGCCTTCAACGCGCTCTTTTCACGGCGTAGACCCAGGGCTTCGGCCGCTTCCGCCACCACGGAGGCTGGGTGGGCGGACGGGTGCTCGACGGCTCGTAATAAACCATCGACCAAAGCAGCATTTGGGGAACGCGCCACCGCAGCTTGCAAGGCGTTTCGCGCCGGTCCAGTGACCCGCTGTTCGACCAGATGATCGAGCAGCACCTGGGCCGCGCGCCAGCTCCGATGGCCGGCCAAGAGATCGACGGCGGCCACGTAGCGCAGCACCGGGGTGTCCACGGCCCGGACCCGACCCGTAGACATGGCCCTGGCGCATCCGTTCAGCTCGCCGGCGAGCCGCTCCACCACCGGAAGACCACAGGCGGCGACCGCAAGACGGTGGGCACCCAGACGCCGCTCAGGACGCTCAGCATCGGCCCGCACCCATGGTGGACGAGAGCGGCGGGCGTCGTGGCGCGCGCGGGCTTGGGAGGTGGCCCGGTGAAGGTGCCAATCCAGACTCAACCCCGCGTCGCCGGCCGTGGCATCGACGGCGGACACCCCGGCGGCCAGATCGGCCTCTTCGAAACGCTGACGCGCGGCCTTGAGCAGGCCATCGTTTTCGTCGACCAAGCGGGCCAAGCGCAGCAAGGCCCAGGCTTCGCGGACGGGGAACTGGTGCTTGGAGAAGCCTTCCACGGCGGCGCGGACGCGTTCGTAGGCTCGCGCCGGCGCAGACTGCGCCAGCGCCACATCACCGAGCCGAAGCTCCAGGCGATACCGCAGCTCGGGCTCGTGTTGAGCGGCCGACAAGCGGCCTAATTCCTTGAGGCCTTGGCGATAGGCGTCGTGGGCGGAGCCGATGTCTCCGGCCGCCCGCTCCAGGTCACCGCGCACTAAGCAGACGCGCGCAGCCAACTGAGCCAGGCCAATATCGGCCGAGGCCTCTTCGGCCCGCTCCAACCAACGCGCCGCTTCGGGCAGATGTTCGCGTCGCACGGCGCGCTCGACATGCAGCGTGGCCGCGAGGGCGCGGCCTTCAGCATCCAGGCCCAGGTGCAGGGCTTCGTCGATGATCTCTTCCGCCCACGGCTCTTCGCGGCTGATGGCGATGGAGGCTAGGACCAATCGACTGGGGCCTTGCAGAGGTGCTGGGCCCTCTTGGCGAATGCGCCGGAGCAGGGCCTCGGCTTCATCGTGATTGCCAAGGTCCGCTTCGAGGCGCGCCAGCTGAAGCATGATCGGCCACGACGTTCCACCCCAAGACGTGGAGCGACAGCGTGAGAGCAAGTCACCCAGGGCATCGCGGGACAGCTCCCGGCGACCGCGGGCCAGCGCGCTACGGCCACGCTGGGTGCCAGCGGCGATCATCAGCGCGGCTTCGGCCTCGGTGTTGGCGTCGTGAACTTGCTCATCCAAGAACCGCGACAGCTCACGCTCGTAGTCCTCGGGATCTGAATAGGCCGGCGCCAACGCACGGAATAGGTCCGGGTCGGGCGCTGGACAGCCCGGGTAGGCGAATGGAATTCGCGCCTGCTTGAGCGCCCGAGACCACGCTGCTCGCGCCGCGCTTCGGTCGGCGACCGCCAAGGCATCACCGAGGCGTTGCCACGCCGCCACCGACGTGCCCGCAAAGCCCGTTGCCTGTTCTAGGCAGGTTCGCGCGGTGTCCGGATCGCCTTCTTGTAAGGCGCGAACACCGGCCCAATACTGCTGGTACGGATCGTTGCGGTCCGCCTCCAGGCGAAGGGCGATGAGGTCTTTTTCGCGCGTGACCCGAGCCTCCGTGACGGACAGGGTTGCGCGCAGCCAACCGGAAAATGTGGAGTGCTGGGGCGTCAACGCGCCATCGCTCCACGTGCCGAACGCATGACCGCCAGCGCCATCGGGGGCCCACGCCCACGCCACCTCTTGCACATCGGCGAAGAGCACAACCTGGGGCAGATCGTCGGATGCATGGGCCGTCTCGGACGCCGTTCGGACGCGGATGGCACCCCGCAACATCGACGCGCCGTTGTGGCGCTCCAAAAACAGCCTCAACTCGCGAGGCAGGGGACGTGCCAGATGCGCTTCGAGCGACGTGAGCGCTTCTGGCGATGCAGGGCCAGGCAAGCGGTTTACGTCGCTGCGGTACTTCTGAACGACGCGGTCGAGGGGCGCGAAGAGGGAGGTCATGGGCGGCAGAGGTCCGGGGGAGGGTCCATCATCCTACCGGAACCGATCCGCGCATGCGCGAGGAGGTGCAATCAGAGAGCCTGAAGGGTCCTTCGATCGACCTCGGAACGGCCGATTCTAGGAGAGCGTGCGGGTGAGCGTGGCGGGGCGCCGGCTGGCCACTTGACCGATGCGGGTCAAGGTGCGGCGAACAGCGAGGACGCGGGTGCGGGCGAATCCACCGGAAAGAGTCGACAGGTCAGCCCAAGCGGCTGCAGTCGCGTTCACCTGGACGGAGCGCCAGGGCAGCGCTGCGATGCCGACGACGCCAACGAGCAGGAGCAAGGCCGCGATTCCGTAAGTCATCGAGATGTCGAACAGGGCGGTTTCCATGAATAGCCTCCGATTGATGTGTCGAGTGTACTGAACAGGTGTCCACTGGTCAAACGTTCAGAAGAGAAAAGATCGACTGGACCTCTTCCTCTCGACGTGTTCATCATCACCTGTTGATGAGCCAAAATTTGTCCGGGTCCGCACAAACCCGCGCCCAAGCCAGAAGCGAGACCCCGTTTTATGAACAAGGCCCAAAAATTAGTGAAGATGGTCGAGCTCATGACTCGGCGTGGTGGCGTTCGGGCAGCCGACTTGGCGGAGCGATTCGAGCTCGATGCGCGCAGCCTGCGCCGGTACCTGGCCGACCTCAAAGACCTGGACGTGCCGATCCGCGATGACGGCCGCGGCGAAGACCGAATCGTCAGCGTCGACCCCACCTGGCGGCGCACCGGCGTCACGCTGTCCTTGGCCGAGGTCTTATCCCTGCACTTTGGCCGCACCCTGTTCAACTTCTTGGATGGCACCTCGTTCGCCGAGGACCTCACTGGTGCAATTGAACGTCTAGAACCTGCAATTTCCAGGGCCGACGCCAAGCTCGCCCAACAGCTCGACACCAAGTTTATTGCGGTGCCCGAACCGTCCAAGAGATGGACCGAGCGCTCCAGCGAGTCCATCGACGAGGTGATGAGCGCCCTGGTCTACAACAATCCTGTAGACGCTCGCTATCGAAAGGTTGGGGGGGCGGTCAGCGAAAAGGTGCTACACCCCTACACTCTCGCGACCTACCGCCAAGGTCTCTACCTGTTCGCGTTCGACGTGGCTGTGGGCCAGGTACGCACCTATGCGCTGGAGCGGTTCGTCGATATGCGCCGGCAGCGCGGAGTGCACTTCGAGGTGCCCACCGGATGGGAACCGCGCGCTCATATCGCCCACGCCTTCGGCATCATCTCCGCCCCGCCCGTTCACGTGAGCATCGCGTTTTCTCCAGCCGTTTCCGGCTATATTCGCGAGCGCGTCTGGCACCCCACCCAGACCTTCCGCACCCGCTCAGATGGCTGGCTAGAGCTCGGACTGACGGTGGGCGTGACGGTCGAGCTCGTAAACTGGGTCTGCTCCTTTGGCCGCGACGCCGAGGCCCTGGAGTCCGGCCCCTTGCGCGAGCGAGTGGCGAAGACGTTGCGCGATGCTGTGCAGTACTACTCGGACGACGAGTGAACCGGTCCGAAGCGGGCGTCTGGCCTGGTCCCTTCGACTCGGCCGACCCGTGGGCCTGGCGCTGGCCCGACGATGATTACGGCCTGGCCGATGCCCACGCCTCGCCGTGGCTTGAAGTGGTCGATTCCAATAGCTACGAGCGCGCAGTACAGGCTTTGCAAGACCACTTATCGGCCGCCGATCGAGGTGAAGCGCCCTCGTCGACACCCACGCTGGCGGCCCTGGCCAGCGCCTGCCACGTGTCCGCCGAGTGGCGGACCGACACCCGCCCCACTCCCGAACCGCCACGGCTGATGAGCGCCGAGGAGATCCTCCGAATCGGCCTGGATGGGCAGCCCGACGCCGGGCAGCGCGGCCCCGATGCCCTGTTGGGACCGTGGATGCAGGCGGTTCATCCCTTGAGGCATCGGCCGCTGCTCGTGCACGCGGCAGCCCACTGGTGCCTGGCCGGCGAGCGCTCGCCCACGCTGGCCTGGACCCGTTCGAAGCCCGCACCCGAGCACCCGGAGCGGGAGAGCGCCCGAGCCTTGGTCCGCGCCCCCTTGTCGCTGTGGAGCCTCACGCGGTCCGGCGAGCAGTGGCACGCCACCGACCGCATTGGCCTGCACTCGCATCGGGTGCCAAACTCTGCTGTGACGGCGCAGATCGCCGGCGTTCAGCCCTGGACCGACAGGGTCGATGTGCTGGCGCGGGCGATCCGGGTTCAGTCCCAATGGACCTTGTGGGGCGCTATGGCCCTGCCCACCATGATTCCCGACGCCGTGGTTCGGGGTCTGCTCACACGACTCTTGGTCGGTCACCGGATTCGGGACCGCCGAGCCACCGTCGAAGACGCGCTGCGCATTCGAGGACCGCGGTTTGCACGTGGATTATGGGCGCACGCCTATGTGCAGGCTAGCTCTCGCGCCCCGAGCGCCGACGGGCCAAGATGAGCAGGCCAAACGCACCCGCCCACAATGGAGAGGGCAGGCTAGAGACCGAGTTGCAGCCCCCCTTGTCTTCGGGTTCGGGCTCAAGCTGACGGTCGATCCATTGGGCGTCCTCATCGGCGAAGAAGCAGTCGCCCCAGCCGTAGCTGCCCGACTCGGGGAAGCGCACCGACTTCTCGCCATAATCAGCTTGGAAGTAGTACTCCATGCATCCGACTTGATCGGTCTCTTCGGCCTGCATGAGGTTGCGGCTCGCCCGATACACGCCCCGGGCATCCGTGCCCACATCCACCGTCATGGCCCCCGGCACACCGTTCCAGACGACGTTGACGGCATCGGGAACCGCGCCGGACGGGTCGAACACGTCGGCGCGAAAGATGACGTTGTCTCCCTGCATCCAATGAGCGCCGGTTCCGACCTGATGGGGAGCAATTCCGCCCTGTCCAAAGTTCTGCGTGTAGTAGGTGCCTGCGATGCCTGTACCCAGCTCGTCATAGTCGGGACGCATCAGGTTTTGGCGGTGCCCCGCAGAGCACATCCACCCCTCGAAAACAACGCTGTAGGGGCTCATATACCCTTGTGCGATATTCTCGCCTGCCGGACCTTCGTAGAAGCGACCGATGCGAGCGCCGAAGGGCGTGCCGTCGCTACTTTTGTGGTCGAACCAGTTGTTCTTGAACATATCGTCGCTGTGGAAGCGGGCCGATTCGTTGAGATCGGCGTTCCATCGCAGCGGGTTCTGGGGCGTGCGTTCGGTGTCGGTGAAGTCGCTGGCGAAGCTACAGCCTGCGTTCGAATAGTCCGCGGAGAAGGCTTCGGGGTCCACGCGAGCCGCGTTGGACCAGACCATAAGCTGGCGTTCATCGAGGGATGGCAAGCCATCGGAAGCATCGCCGTAGCCGGCAAAAGCGAGGGGCACGAGGAGTAGCAGCATCGATCCTCCAGCGGGTTCCTAGCCGGTCTCCCCCCGTGCGAAGCTGCATTTGTCAGGGCCCTGACACCCGGGCCTAGCCCCCATCCCTCATGACCGCTCCGCACGAACCACAGGGGGGTCGGAGCGAGCCGGGTTCTCGACGAGCGAGGGCCTGCCGGCGTGTCGAGACACGTCAAAGGCCCGAGCGAAGGAGAGGGACCGGCGCAGCCCGAGATCCCAAGGTGCAGTGGAGTGCGTCAGGAGGGATGGGGGCCTAGCGGCAGGGCGGGAAGGTACGGGTGAAGCGCTCGCCGCTCGTCCCATCCACGGCCGTGCACCCAGACACCAATAACGTTTGTTCGACGCCCGCTTCTGTCCGAATCGTGACCGACTCGCCTCGCACCTGAACGCTCGCTCGCTGGGGGTCGGGCCGGTCTTGGGAGTCGACGAAGGCCAGCCCCGAGTCTCGAACGTCGAGCACAGTGCCGGAGTCCGCCATCCAAGCCGTCCACTCGAAGGCCGCATATGGCGCGGCAGCAGGCTCGCAGAGCGGGAAGGAGCGGGTGGCCCGATACGCCGCTTGCGTTTGTGTATGCACCATCACACGATGGCAGGCGTCCAACGGCACCGAGGTGTAGGTGGATGGGCCAAATACAATCTCTCCCGCCGTCGACCCGGACCAGCGACCGGTTGGCGTCTTGAAGACGCGCTTCGGACCGTGGCGCCACGCGGCTCCACCCGGCAGTAATGTATAAATATCTCCGCCTGGAAAGCTCCACATCGTCGGGGCGACCCCGCTGTATGCACGCTCGCTGGGCGCGCACGCCGGGTCGGTGCGCCGGATGGGCACCCAGGCCTGCTCGACGTGGACCAGCGCGGAACAACCGCCGGCGCGGACCGCCGCATCCGGGGCCACGCGATCGCTGGGCGGCTCCCCTTCAGCGGACTGCCACTGCAGGCCCGTGTCGGCCTTCACCAGGCGTTGTCCATCTTGCGTGGCCCAGATGGTGTCCGCGCCAAGGACGTCGATGGGCGGAGGTGTCACCAGGGCAGGGGCGCCCTGGCCCGCGCTCCCAGGACCCGCCGGTGGATCGGTCGGAGCTGGGGCTCCACCGTCCGCGGCGGTCCATGGGCCGCCACAGGCCGCGAGGCTGAGCCAGAGGAGCTGCGTCCTCATGACTAGAGCTCGCCCATGGCCAAGAGCAAATCCACGACGGCCAGCCGCATGCTCATCTGCTCATTGAGTCGGGTCAGCTCCGCGCCCCGCAGCCCGAGTTCGGCTTGCTCTACTTCCAAGAAGGTGACGGTACCCGCCTGAAATCCCTTGCGGGCAAGGTCCAGTCCATCCTCGGCGAGCATCACCTCGGCTTCGACCGCCGACGCCGTGCCGCGGGCCCGGTCATAGGCCTCCCACGCGGTGCGTACCTGCTCACGAACGTCCAGTTCGGTTCGTTCGACGGACAAACTCGCCTGCCGCTTCTGACTCGCTGCCTGACGGATCGCCGCCAGTCGTGCGCCGCCATCCCACAGGGTCCAGTTCGCAGCCAAGCCGGCTTGCCAATACGTGCTCTGGTTCGCAAAACCCGGCGTTTGATTGTAGATTCCGGTCCATCGCGCATCTACGGACGGCAACCACGCCAGCTTCTCGGCGCTGATCTGCAGCCCGGCGACGCGCTCGCGGATCTCGCTCGCTTCCAGGTCCGGCCGCTTGCTCTTCGCCGCCGAAAAGGCGTCTTCGAAGCTGGACGGCACCTCGACCGAGAACTCGCCTTCGAGAGGCTCTTCCGGGGGCAAGCCGGTCAAGCGAGAAAAGGCCTCTTCCGCGTTGATGCGCTGCTCCGTCGACCGCCGCAGGTCCCGCTCAGCCTGGGCCACCGAGAGCTTGCCCTGGAGCACAGCCCTTCGGGTTGCCAAGCCTGCGTCGAGCTGGCGCTGAGCCAAGTCGAGCTGGCTCTTTGCAGTCAAAACCGACTTCTCTGACAGCTTCACCGCCTCGCGGCTCGCGGCCAGTCCGTAGTAGGCCCGCGCCACGCCGGCGCGGATCTGCTGGTTGGAGCGGGTCTCGTCGAGCTCCGCAGCGCCGACCTGTTCATAGGCACCGACGAGCAGCGGGAAGGCCGACCCATTGAACAGCGGTTGGGAGACGGTGAGGCTCGCATCCCAGTTGGAGCCACGCTGAATCACGGTCGGTTCCGGCGCCTCGATCGGGATCGGAACGTCCTCTAGGAGGTCCGAAAAGTCCAGCTTCACATCGCCGTACGACAGGTAGGAGTAGTTCAACGCGCCCGACACTCTCGGCTGCACAAGCGCCCAAGCCTGGATCCGTTGATTTTTAGCTTGGAACGTCACTTCACGCGACAGCTTAGCATCGACATTGTCCCGCTCCGCGGCCGCCCACGCCTCTTCGAGAGTGGCGGCGTCTGCAGTGGGCGCGAGGGCCAAGCCGGCGACACCGAAACCAAGGGTGGCGAGCCCAATCTTGGCCACTGCGACCACGGTCTTCTTCGCCCGCGCATTGCGCCCGCCCAGCAGGCTCATGATGTCGGTGTAGATGCTGTACAGGGTCGGCACCATCACCAGGGTCAACACCGTGGCGAAGGACAGGCCAAAGATGACCGCCACGGCCATGGGGCCCCAGAACGCCGAAGACTGCGAGCCCAGAACCAGCCCAACGGTGGGGATGGGAACGGAGCCCACCCACCAGATTCCGACCTCCATCGCGATACCCAACGCCATAGGAACCAAGCCCAGAACCGTGGTGATGGCCGTCAACATGACGGGGCGGAAGCGGGTCATTCCGGCGCGGACCAAGGCCTCATGAGAGGGATGGCCGTCTCGTCGGAGCTGGGCCACATAGTCCAGCAAGACGATCGCGTTGTTGACCACGACGCCGGCCAGGGAGATGACCCCGATGCCGGTCATCATGATGCCGAAGGGAGTGCCGGTGATCAGCAGGCCCCAGAGCACGCCGATGAGGGAAAGCAGAACCGTCACCAGGATAATGAACGGCTGCACCAGGTCGTTGAACTGGGTGACCAGCACGATGAAGATCAACACGAGGGCGACGATCATGGCCCAGAGCAAGAACCGACCCGCCGCGTCTTGTTCAGAGGACGACCCCCCGAGCTCAGCGGTCATACCCGCGGGCATATCGTAGGTTTCGAGGATCTTTTTGACTGCTGCCTGTGCGACATCTACCGCCTGGCCTTCGACCACATCACCGGTGATAGTGACGGTCAGCGACTGATCCACGCGGTTGATCGCGCCCGATCCGCCGGCCAGGTCATACTGGGCCACCGAGGACAGCGGCACCATGTACACCGCCGGATCTCGCTCTTGGCGACCCGGCAACCGCAGATCGAGCACCGCCTGCACATTGTCCGTGAACTCCGGGGCCATGCGCACGACCACGTCGTACTCATCATCGCCATCTCGCACCGTTGTGGCGGTGGCTCCAGCCACAGCCGTCCGAACGGTATTGCCGACCAGCCCGGTGCTCACGCCCGCCTGCTTGGCAGCCGCACGATCGATCCGCAGCGAGAGCTCCGGGCGGTTCACCCGGTAGTCATCGGAGAGATCCGCGATGTGGTCGACCTTGTCGATCTCTCGGCGCAACAGCTGGGCGAGCTGCCCTACTGCATCGAAGTCATCGCCTTGAACCTTCACTTCGATGTCCGCGCCCACCGGGGGACCCTCGGACTCGGGCTCGACGGTGATCTCGGCGCCCGCAAGCTCACCGAACGCCTTTCTCAATCGCAACACCGTCTGGGCGCTGGGCTCGGACCGAGGCGTCTCATCGGCCGTCGCGGACGCCGCGTCCGGCAGGAAGTCGACGGTGATCCGCGCCGCCTGGGGCGACGAGGTCGTGCCCAGCAAGGCGCCGCCCCCCCCACTCGCCACACCGACTTCGCTGACGAAGACGTCGACATCGGGCTCGGCAGCCAGGGTGCGCTCGATCTTGCGCACAATAGCGTCGGTGGTGTCTAGGTCGGTGCCATCGGGGCCACGAACGCTGATAATCGCTCGACTTGGGTCGGTCGTGGGGAAGAACTCCACCCCATGGTTGAACACGCCATAGATGACGCCCGTGACGATCAGCGACGCAAAGCCGAGTGACAACGCAGCATATCGGAACCGAATCGACAGCTCCAACACGGACTTGTACATGCCCATAATGCCCGTCGGGTTCTCGTACTTCGCGGCGTCTGCCGCCTCGATTCGAGCCAGCGCTTCGGCGTCCGACTCCACTGCGGGCGCGTCTTTCGACTTGCGTACGTTGCCCATCAACCGACTCATGAACACCGGCAAGATGAGTACCGCCACCATAAGTGAGGCGACAAGCACGATAATGAGGGTCTTAGGCAAGTAGCCCATGAACTGGCCCATGATTCCGCCCCAGAAGATCATGGGGAAGAAGGCAGCGACCGTGGTGGCGGTCGACGCGGCCACGGCCAAGGCCACTTCTTTGGTGCCATCGACCGCCGCCTGACGCGAGTCCTTGCCCAGCTCGCGGTGCCGGTAGATGTTCTCCACCACGACGATGGCATTGTCGACCAGCATGCCAAGAGCGAGGATCAAACTAAAGAGCACAACCATGTTGAGCGTGAAGCCCAGCGCCTGGAGCACGGCCATACTGCCAAACATGGACAGGGGGATGGCCAAGGCCACAAAGAGGCTATTCCGCACGCCCATGAAGAACAGGATGACCCCCACAACCAGCAGCAGCGCGGTGAGGATGTTGTTCTGCAGCTCCGTCACCATGCTGCGGATGGCCTTGCTTTGGTCGGCGAGGATCCGGTACTCAACGCCCTCGGGCCAGTCTTGGCTCTGCCGCTCGACGATCTCTCGAACCGCGTCGGCCACCGAGACGATGTTGGCGCCGGTACGCTTTTTGACCCGCAACGACACCGCCGCCTGGCCGTTCATGCGCGCATAGGTGGACCGGTCTGCGAGGCCGTCCTGTACGCGCGCCACGTCCCGAACCTTGATAGCATTGCCACCCTGGATCTTAACGGGCGATCCTTCAATTTCGTCAGCTTGCTTGAGCTCTGCGGGCACGCGAAGCAGGACGTTGCCATCGCCGCGCTTGACGGTTCCTCCCGGAATATTGACGTTTTCCCCTTGAATTCCGCCAATCACATCGTTGAGCGTGACCTCGTAGTGGCTGAGCCGAGCCGGATCGACGAGGACCTGGAACTCCCGCTCCGTGCCGCCGGCCACGTCGGCCTCCAAGACGCCTGAGATGCGGCCCACCTCGTCTTCGAGGTCTTCGACCAGGGCCTTGAGCACCGTCTCGTCTTGGGGACCGGCCACCGTCACGAGCATCACCGGGATGTCGGTGAACGAGATCTCGCGGACGATGGGCTCTTCCACATCATCCGGCAGGGAGGTCTTGGCGCGGTTGACCCGATCGCGGACCTTCTGAAGGGCGTCCTCGATCACAACGTCCGGCTCAAACTCAAGGAAGACACTGCTGATGCCCTCAGAGCTCGTACTCCTCATTTCCTTGAGGCCCTTGACGCCCGCCACCTCATTTTCGATAGGAATCGAGACGAGGCTCTCGATATCCTTGGGTGAAACACCAATGTACGGCGTCGTCACCAGTACAAACGGCACCTTGATGTCCGGTGCCGATTCCCGCGGCAAGGTCACATAGGAGAAGACGCCAAAGGCGAAGACCACGAACGCCGCCACAAAGATGGGCGCCGCATTTCGAACGAGCCAGCCGAACATCTCAGCCCTCCTGATCGCCGTATTGCACGCGTCCGCCCTTACAGCAGACGCCCTCGCGCGTGACCAAAACCGGGTCGCCCTCAATCAGCTCGCGGTGACCCACCATGATCACCCGAGCGCCCTCTTCGAGCCCGCTCTCCACCACCACCTGGTTGTGCAGGACCTGGCCCAGCTCGATGCGCCGCCAGGTGGCAACCCCGTCCACCATGACAAAGACACCATGTCCGTCGCGGCGAGAGATCACCCAGTCTTGGGGCACGACGATCGCGTCGCCCAAGCTGCGTTCCACAGCGACCCGCGCCACCATGCCTGGCAGCAGGGAGGCATCTTCATTGGCGACCTCGACCTCGACCTGAAAGCTGCGGGAGTTCCCATCACCGACCGGGCTGACCTGGACGATGGGGCCCTCCTGCTGAGACCCCAGGGCCGAGGCCGTGACCGACACATCGAGACCCGCTTTGAGCGTCACCACATCGCGATCGGACACCTGAGTGATGACGCGAGCCGGGCTGAGCTGCACGAGGCGTACAACCGGCGTTCCCGGGCCTGCAAACTCGCCTTCTGACACTGCGACGGCGCTGACAATGCCGGCGAAGGGCGCGACCACCGACGCACGGCGCAGCCGAACCCCTGCTTGGCGCAGCGCGGCGTCTGCGACTTTGAGCTGGGTCTGGGCTTGGCTGAGCTGGCTGGCGCTGACGCCGTCTCCCAGCTGTTCGAGACGCTTGAGCTCCGACGCCGCCAAGTCCCGCTGAGCCTCGGCCTGGGCGTAGGCTGCCCCATAGAGCTGGCGGTCGATGGAGACGAGGAGCTGGCCCTTTTTGACCGAATCCCCCGACTTCACGCGAACCGACTCCACATAGCCACCCAATGCGCTGGCGAGGTTCGCGTCTGCCGCTCCCTCCACCTCGCCTGTGAGCTGCAGGTCGATGCGGGCTTCGGACGGGCGAATGCTCGCCACCTCGATTCGGGCACCCTCAGACCCGTCGGCGATCTGCGTCGTGGCGGCCTCAGTGGGGCCCTCACCGCCGTCACACCCGGACAGACCGACGCTAGCGACCATGAGCACACCTGCGAGAGCCGACGCGAGCCAGGGGCTGCGAGACCTAAACAAATGAAAGGAAGAAACTTGATTCATCGGGGGACGATCCCGTTCAGGAAGTGACGCACCACGGTGCGGTGAATGTCGGGTGGAAGGGGCGCGCCATGGAAGGCGGCCATCGACCATCCGCGAATGATGCCCAGGAAGCTCACAACGGCCACTGGGATGTCGGCGTCTGTCGCAATCTCTTTTCGTTCGAGCGCCAAGTAGAAGGCCTCTCCGAGGTACCGCACTAGGGTCGCGTCGACGCTCATCAAATCGATTTCGGGCTGCCCGTGGTCGACCTGATGCAAAAAAAAAACCAAAAAGCGAACCACGTCCGGCTGAGTGCCAGCAAACGCCAATTTGGCAGCAAACAGTGATTCAAGCTGCCCTTCTAGCGTATCACTGGCCGCGATGGCGTCTTGAATCAGGCGGTCGAGATGGTGCAGGTGAAGTTCAGCCGTCGCCAGGAAGAGCGCTTCTTTACTACCAAAATGGTAGTAGAGCGTGGGCTTACTCACCCCAGCGGCCTCGACCAGCTCACGCACAGACGTAGAGCCATACCCCTTCTGCCCAAACAGGCGGGTTGCATGGCCAAGTATGGCGCTCTGTACAGACTCGTTCACCGAAAATCCCAATGCTACCGACCGGTAGGTAGGTGGCAGTAATGCTCCCATCGGCACGGATCCAGGTGGCCTTGACCATTCGTGACCAGGCCCACCCTCCTGTCGGTACAGGACGGACGGCGGGTCAAGCAGCCTTCGATCAGCCGCCGGGGGGCCAGATGTAGAAGCCGCCAAAGGCCACGATGACCAAGGCCACAGCCATCACGGCCATCGGCAGAACGATGTGCTCATTGCGAGCAAAGAAGCCCACTGTGCCATCTTCTTCGACGTGGGAGGGCTCCCCGATCACCTGCCTCGCGAGCAGGTGGTTTAGCGCGACGGGCGGCGTCAGATAACCCAGCTCGAACGCCACGAGGACCATGAGCCAGAAGTGCACCGGGTGGATTCCGGCTTCGGTCGCCAAGGTGACGACGCTGATGCTGACCAGGACCACAGCACCGAGAGCGGCCAGCGACATGCCCACGAAGACCACGCCCCCCCCACGAACCACCATGGTGATCCAGGGCCCGCCAAGGGAGGCGGGGAACATCGCCATCGCATCGGTCCGTTGAATCACGTCGCCGATTCCAATGCTTCCGATCATCAGCATCAGCAAGGCGCCGATGTGATCGCTCGACTCTGCCGTGGCGTTGACGAGAGGCTTCCACAGCCCCTGCTCCGGCTCGGGCAAGGCCACCCCGTTGAGCCGAGCTGGCGCCAAGGCCCGATCGTAGATGACCAGGACCAGGAGCACGGCAGGAAGCACGTACATCGCCGTGTTCTCGGTGACCAGAACCCCGAGGCCGTAGCGGTAGAGCAGGACCACCACGGCGGCGATGGCCACAAAGGGCACCAATGCCCAGAGCGACCGGCCTGACCCACCGAAGGCTTCGCCCCAATTAGGCAGCTTAAACGGATCTTTATTCCGGAGCATAAACCCGACGAGGGCCAGGACGGCCGTCAGGGCGAAGACCCAGATCCCGCCATCGAAGAGCTGGGCGGTGGTGACGTCATTGTTGAGGGCGGCGATAAGCACCACCACCAAACAGGGGGCGAGCACCACACCTAAACTGCCGGACATGGCCGTCGCCGCCAGGGACAGCCGAGCGGTGGCCCCCGCCCGCCGAAGCTGGGTGAACACCACCGCACCCGCTGCGAGCACGAAGATGCCTGAGGCGCCGCTGTAGGCGGTCGGCACAGCGGCCAACACCACCACCAACCACGCCAAGAGCGCCGGTGGCAGCTTCCACGGCGTGAGCACACCAAACACCAGCGTCGCCAAGCGCGTGACGCTGAACAGCATGCCGGCCCACAGGTACAGGCCAATGCCCAGGAAAACCTCGGGCGTTTGAAGGAACCGCGCCAGATACCCAGCTTGCCCCGACGGATACCAGGCGATGAGCCAAAAGTAGATCCCCGACAGCAACGTCATGTAGGCAAAGAGCGGCACCACCATGGCGGCACGAAGAGGCGAGCCGGCGGCGGTGCCAGCCGGCTGGGCTCGAACCAAATGAATTAGGTTGATCGCAGCTAATACGCCAAAGCCCACGGCCCAGAACAGGGCCACTTCTGGGGCATCATTCTCGGCTTCCGACGCCACCTGGACCCAGAAATCCGCGATGGCCGAAGCGCCGAGGAGCGCGTGAGACGCGAGCTGCGCCGCCTGAGACAACCGGTGCTCTGTGGCGTTGCGCGCTTCGCGAAGTGCGATGGGCATACGGCGAATGGTGGTGTTGACCGCCCCCAACATCACCAGCAGCACCAAGAGATGCTTCCAGTAGGGGAACTTGCCCAAGTCACCAATGGGCACTTCTAGCGCTCGGTACCAGCGACTCGCAGGGGTCAGTCGCGACTGGATCGTGTCGTACTGGTCCCACCGGGCCGCGCAGGTGTCGCGGAAGGACCGCAGACTGGCGCACTCTTGGCTGGACACGACAGCCGCGGGCGTGGCGCCGCCGTCTTCTGCGAACGGATCTTCGCCGGCGAAGGGATCGCCAGGCTCAGGGGCGACAGGCGCATCGTCGGCGAACGGATCTTCGCCGGCGAAGGGGTCGGCGTCTGGCGCGGCATCGGCTGGCGCATCTGCCGGGGGATCCGCCGGTACATCATCGGCGAAGGGGTCCTCGCCGGCGAAGGGGTCGGCGTCCGGGGCGGCATCGGGTGGCGCATCTGCCGGGGCCTCATCGGCGAAGGGGTCTTCGCCGGCGAAGGGGTCGGCGTCCGGGGCGGCGTCTGCCGGGGCGTCGTCGGCGAAGGGGTCTTCACCAGCAAATGGATCGGCGTCTGTGGGGGCCTCGCCGGGCACAGGGGCAGCCGCAGCGTCTGGGCACTCGGCGATCTGCCGGTCCAAGTCTTCAACATCACAGTCAGGCTCGTCCGGGTCCATCCGGAGCTCATTCGCGTAGCCGGGCCACACCCACTCACCGACCCGGATCAGCTGCTTGTCCAGGTTAGATGAGATCTTCAGGCCCAGCGCCACCACGAGCACCACAAAGACGAGAACCGCCGCGACCTTGGCAAAGGTTCGCAGCGGCCCGGGAAGTTCGCCTCGTTCGGACACCTAGACCTACTCCTTCTTTTCGACGCACTCGCTTCGGGAGCCGTCCTTGGCACACCGCAGCTTGCGGAGCACCGAGAGCATCGTGCCATCATACGCCTTGTGTTTGTCACGGATGTCTAGGCGCACCTGCAAGAACATGTCTTCGAAACCCGGCCATTGGGCTTTAGGAATGTTGATCCAGTACTTCTGTTCAATCTTGGCTTGGTCGGCGAGCACCGAAGTCTTGGCGCGATTGAACTGACCGTCGAACCACTTGCGGCTCTTGGCACCAAAGTCTCCGGGGAACTTTTCGTGCCGCACCATGACCTGGATGGTCGCCATGGCGAGGGGGAGGTCGATGACTCCGCCGCCGCTGGACATGCCGCGCCACAGCTCGAAGGGCTGGTAGGCCAAGGCCGACATGTAGCAGGCATCCACATTGCCATTATTGAACTTTGGACCGAAGCTTCCGAGGTCTGCCGGCACCATGATGGCCCCGACCCGGTCCACCATCACGGGGGCCGCTTTGTCGTAGTCCATGGTGGCGATGCGCTTGCCGGCCAGCTCGGGCACCGAGTCGACGTTACGATCTCGGACGTACAAGAAGACCAGGCCCGCGGGCAGCACGCCGACGGTCTCGTGGGCGCCACTGCGCAGCTTCGCAGCGGCGCTTGGGTATTTCACAAAGCTCGACGTCAGGTTCTTGAGCGTGCCGTAGTCCGTGATGGCGCCAATGGCCTCGATGCTGCTGCTGAACCGGTTGAAGCGCTGCAATCGCACGCCAGTCGCCACCACACCATCGCATTTGCCCGCCTCGTAGTCCTTGGAGGCGGTCTCTTCGTCGGTATAGGTTTTGATCTCGAGCTGCACGCCCCAAGTACCGGCTTCCAACGCGTAATCCTTGAGGATCGCGGAGTAGGTTCCGGACTTGCCCGCAGGGTCGTAGGCGCACAGGGAGCGCGTCTCAGCCTGGGCCATCGTGGGCAAGATGAGGGCCACGCCGAGCGTGGACAGGGCAGTGAGGGTGCGGATCATTGGGGGGACTCCTCGTCGGGTGTCACGGGCGCGTCCGGGTCGATGGCGGGGCCATCGGCGAACGGGTCCTCGGCAAACGGGTCTTCGGCAAAGGGATTTGGGCCGTCAGGCGCTGATGCATCGCTCGGTAGCTCGCCGGGCGTGCGAGATCGATAGCCGCGCTCCTTCACCCAGATCAGGTCCGCCTGATGCTGGATGGTCATGCGAGCATACGCGTCGAGCAAGGCGAACTCTGGTTCGGCGTTCATCGGCTTGGCGAGGGAGGCGATTCCGCTGCGCACATCGGCGTCTCGCCCCGCGTTGGAAGCGATTTGCACCTGGAGACCACGAGCGAGCAGCATGCCCGTCTCATCACCCTGATCGGCGGCCTCGGTCAGGCGCTGCCAGGGGTCCACACCCGCCGGCGCGGTGCCCGGAACCATCGACCAGCTCCCGGCCTGGACCGCGGCGGGGGCCATCCACCACGTCTCGGCGTCGAGGCACGCAGCCCCGCGTCCGACTCGACCCAGAATGTCTGTGGGCACACCCACCTCGCCTCCGCCGGCTTGGTCTTGGAGGAGCGCACTGGCTCCGGCAACCAAACCCAGGAACCAGGTGAGCTCATCCGTCTCTTTCTTGAGTTTCGGGCACTCGTCGCCACCGATCGGGCCGTACTGGGCCTCGACGTGCTGTACCGCGCGCCACAAACGGGCCGCGGTCAGCGAACGCAGACGGCGCTCGCGCTCGCCCGCGTCACGCGCCACGATCTTCCGGGCCTCGCCATTCAGTTGCACCAGGGCGCGGGCCGCTTCGAGCTCCGCCTCCATGGCCTGGGCCTCGGAGCACAAGGCAGCGGTCGTAAAGGTGATTGCAAGCGACCGATTGGCACGAGAGGAGATCCCAGACACCAGCGGAATCGAGCCGTTCGCCGACCGACACGCCAGGTCCGGATCCGGGATCCGCAGCGTCTGTCCGATGGGGTTCGCCACGACGTACTTGTCCATGGCATTTACGCATGCGCCCATCAACAAGGCGACACACGGCAATAGCGCCCAACGCATTCGACCTCCGCGAGACGGCGAACGGTAGCACGAACGCGCGTTGACCCGCGCCAGACACCGCGACGCCCTCGGGATACACCCTGCCTCGCTGGGAGGAGACCCGATGCGCCTCGCTTGCTTCATCACCCTGCTCGCCGCGTGCTCCACCACGCCCACCCCATCACCGTGCTCCAGCGAAGGCCTGCAAGCGGCCATCGACGCAGCCGCACCCCTGGGCGAAGGCGCCAAGCCCGCCGTGCTTCTCAAGGGCATCGCAGACGCGTGCGACG
>JBGCER010000170.1:0-5445 GCA_045106515.1 Myxococcota bacterium | reverse complement strand
TGCCAGGTTCTAGGCCGAACAGGCGCTGGCCATCGGGGTCCACGGGCGTGGCGGGGATGAAACGTGGGCCGCCTAAGCGAACGACGGCGTCGGTCACCCACTCGGTTCCAGATCGGGCTCGAACACGAACGGCGCCGATGCCCCATTCCAGGGCGAAACGCTCGTTCTGCTCGTCTTCAGTCAGGCGAACGGGGCGCTGCTGGGAAGCGAACGGCGAGGCGGAAACGTCTAGAAGCCCTTTGCCACCATCAATGTTTGAGATGGCCAGGGTGCCGAGGGACGCGGTCGTTCCGCGAGATGTGCTGTCGAGGGCGATGTTGGCGCCTTCGACGGGCTCTCCACCGGGGTCGAGGACCTCGACGAAGAGCGTCTTGCCGCGCTCCTCGGTCGTCCCGAGCAGCACGTCGACAATGGACAGGCCGTGGGCGGCGGCCATCACATCGATGCCCTGCTGCGCCATGCCCAGGCTGGGGGAGCTGACGAGGACCTGCCACACACCCGCGTTGAGGCGAAGGACCTCCACGCCGTCCGGTCCGAGCGGCAGCACATCGATCAGCTCTGGACCTTGGAATCGGGCGGCGGCATCAGGGGCCATGCCCGCGGGACCACGCGCCCGCACCAGGGTGCTGCCCGCGCGCCAATCCACCACGATGAGCTGCTCCTGAATGCCGTTATGAAGCAGGACATCGGCTGTTGTCTCTAGGACGTTGTCGCCGGAGATCCGCACGGTGCGGGGTCCGGGCTGCAGGTTGGGCAGACGCATCTGTCCGCCGGAAGACGTGGCGCCATAGGGGACACCGCCGAGCTCGACCTTGGCTCCTGGCACGTCCCGGTTGTCCCGGTCCACCACGCGAAGCAGCAGGTCCGCAGAGCCTTCCTCTGGCGGCTGGAGCACGACCTGGACGCGGGTGAGCTCGGTGTCTTGGTCCTTGACGTGCACGCCGCGTTGCTGGATGCCGTAGTCGGGGTGACTCACCAGGGCCTGCCAATCGCCGGGTCGGAGCACGAAGGTGCGGCTGCCGAGATCGCCCAAGGTATAGGGTCCGAGGCGGTCAGGGCCTAGGAAGCGGGCGCGAACACCGGGGATCGGCTGGTTGTTGCCGTCGACGACCTGCACCTGGACCGCGCCGCGCTGGCGGGCCAGCAGGAGCTCGACGGGTGCGTCAGCGTCGCTCGGAGCGATGTTGGCAGCGGTTCTCTCTCGGAAGGCCTCGGCTTGAACCTGCACCTCTACGGGCTTGTCCGCGAGGCCGCGTACGACGACGCCGCCGCCGCTACCGCTGGTTCCCACCGGTCGGCCGTTCAGGGAGACTCGCGCGTCGTCGACGGCGTCGCCCTCAGGGCTCACCAGGTCCATATTCAGCGTTGCATTACCAGATTGGGGTAGCAAGATGAACTCGACTTGCTCGCCTGAGCGCTGTGCCGGCGCCAGCGATAGGTCTCGCGCCTGGCTGCCAAACCCATCGGCCTCAACGTCGACCGTCCAGTCTCCAGGCGGAAGATCGAGGACGGCTTGTCCATCGACCAGGCGTGCCTTTGTACCCTCGGAGGCGGTGACCATGCCTTGGATAGGCACACCGGATTCGTCGTGGACGCGAACCACAACGGGCAGGTCCACAGGCTCCACGACCTTGGGCTCTCGGACCTTTGGCGTCTTGGGCTCTTTGGGAGCCTTGGCGACCCGGTCGGCGCCCGAGCCTCCAAAGGTATGTCCAATGCCCAGAAGGGCTCGGTATCGCGCTGCGGCGAAGCCCCCGACCACGCCTGTTCCCACGCCCGCGCTCACGAAGGTGCCGCTGCTCAGCCGGCCTCGTCCGCTGAGCATGACCTCGGCACCGCCCACCGCCCGATCGTAGAACTCGGGGGCTAACGGCGCTTCCTGGCCGATCAGCCGTTGGTGGAAGCGGCCCTCCAAGTGGAGGCCTAGGCCCTCGCGGACGACCGCCCCAACAGACGCCCCTCCGACAAGGCCTGGTCCCGGTTGTACATTGCTCTCTTGCTCGAACGTTCTGTAGTTTAGACCTAGGTTTGCAGTCGCTGCGATCGGGCCGGCGGACGTGGACACAACGGCGATGACCGAGCCGCCAGCGCCATCGTCTCCCAGGTAGCGACTGGCGTTGCCCGTTGGAAGTCGGGCGGTGGGCACCACCGACACATGTGTGGACCCGGCGGTCAGTAGCCAAATGGGCGCAGAGAGTTGGATATCGCCGAACGTGGGGCCCACGCGTTGCGGTGAGTTGATCGAGTGAGTCAGCACAAAGGGGACGCTCGCTGCTACGCCAAATCGCTTGGACACGCCGTATCGAGCGCCCAGGCGGAGGGTGAGCACATCGTCCAAGAATGGGGTGCCGATCGCCCTGTCGGGCGTGTTCGGATCCGGGGTCCACCGGAGCAACGGCGCATCCGCGAAGTCGAATAGGCCTTCAATGGCGAGCCCGCCTTTGGTGTTTGGGCCGCCGTACCACAGGGTCAATGGCGCGCTCGCCTCACCTTGGGTGGGCGGCGGTGTTGGGCCTTGACCTGCAAATCCGGCGAGGGCTACGCCAGGTGTAAGGCTTAACAATAGGGGAAGACAGAGGCGAACGGGGCTCGGCACGAGACAGAACTCACAGTCGGTGTTGCGGGCACTATACTGACTCGCGGGAGCAGGCAGCGACACGGGTTCGCGCGATCTGGTGCCCTGGAGGCCTCTTGTCACGGTTTGCCGCTGGTCCTGTCGCCATTGTGTCAGCCCTATTCGGGGCGTGGCCACTTCCCGCGATGGCCGCTGACTGTATGGTCGACTCAAGCTATGGCTCTCTTGAGAACTGCGTTGAGAACGCCAGGGCTGGCGATCAGATCCTGCTGCCCTCGTCGGCCACCATCGAGTCTGGCTCAATTCTGATCGATAAGAACCTGACCTTTCGCTCTAGCAACCCCGGCGAGCCCGCGGTGTGGGTGCATCAGACCTACGAGGACTTCGACGAGGACCTGTTTGTTGAGTCGGCCTTCCCGGTGGAACCGCTGCTGACCATCGAAAAGGGGGCCATCGTCGATCTCGCAGATCTCGAAATCGTGCCTATGACGTACACGTTGCTGGACAAAGCCTACACCGTCGCCCGTGTGATCTCGGTCGTTGACGGTGCGAACGCTACGGCCCGAAACGTGTCTGTAGACGGCGTGATTGGCGCGTACACCGGGAGCTCAAGTGGTCAGCCCGGTGGCTACGTTGGCTACGTGAGCGGTGGGGGGTCCACACTGACCTTCGAGGACTGCACCCTCCGCAATATCGAAGCCGATGACCACGATGGCGGCGTGGCCTACGCCAGCGAATCGGGCACCGTTCGGTTCACTGGATCCACCTTGGTGGAGTGGTCCACCGCGTGGAGCGGAGCGGTCGCCTTCGCCGAGCGCGAGGGTGCCATCGAGACCGATGCCAACGCAGGTTCGCAGACGCCCACGTTCAGCGACAACTCGGCGACGGTGTTTGGGGGCGCCTTTTCCGCCAGCAGTGGCGAGATTGGATTGACGCTAGAAGGTGGCACGTTCCAACGGAATCACGCTAGCTATGGGGGTTCAATCTCCGTGATCAACACCGGCGCATCGGTCAGCGGAGTGCGCATCGAGTCTAGCTCCGCTGCGCAGGGGGGCGCGATCTTCTCGGGTGACGGCGGCGCGCCAGTGTCGATCGACAACGGTTCTGTCTTGGTGGGCAATACGGCGACCGAGTCGGGGGGCGCGGTGTACGCGGAGGGCACTCCGCTGACGCTGCAAGACTGCTTTTTTCAGCTCAACGACGCCGCCGAGCCGAGCGGGGTCGGGGGGGCGATGCTGGCCTCTGGCGGTACGTTGACGGTCACAAACTGCAGGTTCCTGGGGAATACGGCCGCCGCGGGGGCTGGAGCGCTCCAGTTTGAGTCGGTGGGCAATACCTCCGCGGAGGGCGCCGTTGAGGTGCTGGGAAGCGTCTTTATCGACAATGCTGGCCGCCAGGCCGGCGCCATTTCGGTCTTTTCTTCCGACCCGGTCGACGAGGTCATCCACGGCAACCGCTTCTGCGGCAACGAGGCTGGCGACGACCAAGGCAGCGGCTCGGTTTGGCTGGGCGGCAGCGGCCGGCCCACAGTCAGCTTCGATAGCAACCTGGTGGATGGAACGGATAGTTTTGGTGTGGCACCGAGTATCTCGTTCTTGGGGCGTGACTATGAGGTGAATCAGAACACGTTTATGCGCTTGAATACGACGGCGCTCTTGAGCGAGTTCAGCAGCGGGACCTTCACTCGGAACGTGGTGACTTGGATCGATGCCGATGCGCCATTTACGGGCTATTTAGCTGGTGATACGCCGGCTGAACTCAGCGAGAACGTCTGGTTCGACCCCGATAGCAGGTGGACAGCCGCGGTGGAGGTCGCCGGTGAGGCTGTGCCACTGGGCTCGGGCTCATTGATGGGCGATCCACGGTTCACCCTGGGGGCGACCGGCGATACGTTACCCTCCGGCTGCGATATTGAGACCTACACCCTCCGGCCCGACACGTCGGTCTTGTTGGACGGTGCCTGGGACTCGGCGAACGCACCCACGGAAATGGCGGGATTCTGGGGCGGAGACTTCGGTCCGGCTCGTTTGTGGAGACAAGACGGCGACGAGGATGGGGTCGCTGAGCTTTGGGACTGCGATGACCTGCCGGGGAGGGGAGAGGACATCCAAGAAGGGATGTCGGAGTACCGGGATGTGGACGGCGACGGCTTCGCTGGAGAGTTGGTGTCGGAGTACTCCTGCGTAATTGCGGCTGGAAACTCCGCAACACGCGACGACTGCGACGAGGGAGACCCTGCGATTCACGAGTGTGACCCAGACCCCGACCCCGAAGAGGAGGTCTTTTGGTACGGCAGTGGGTGCGATGCGTCGCCCGGTGGCGGCACGAGCCTGCTATTCATTGGGCTCGTGCCGCTTCTTCGGCGTCGTCGGCGAAATCTCGCCTAGTTGTCGTAGCCCGGAGCTCGACCGGCCTCTTGCACGCCAATGTAGCCATCGCGGCCGGCGTCGGTGCGGATGGCGGAGAGCTTGGCCGTGAAGGTCTGGGATGACGTGCCCTTGATGGAGCACTCATTGCCATTGCAGTCCGACTCTTGGTTGGTGTTGGTGCGATCGCCTTCCAGGTACACCGGAGCCTGATCGAAGATCCGACCGAAGTCGAAACCGACCTCTTCCGAGAGCCACGCGTCGGACTCCACCACGGTCTCGGTCTCGGTCGCCACCGACTTCAGGTCGCCAGTCGCGGTGCCGCCCTTGAGGTCGAGGGTGATGCTGTACTTGACACGCCGGTCGACCGTCGAGCTGAACACAGGGCCGCTCTCGTGCTTGTTCTCGGTGGTGCCTTCGTCGAAGGGCTCCCCCTCGAAAATCCAGTTTCCGCCTTCTTTCGTACCACCGTAGACGTCTCCCGACACCACCATGACCTTCTCG
>JBGCER010000169.1:0-2897 GCA_045106515.1 Myxococcota bacterium | reverse complement strand
CGGGGGTGCGGGGGGGCGGGGGCGCCTCCTCCCGGCGGCCGCCGAGGGAGCGCCCCGGGCGAGGGTCGCGCACCAGGCTCGCCTGGAGTCGTGGCTGGATGCCGATGTGCAGCTGCGTCGTGCCCACCGCGGGCTCGGTCGCGCGGACGGGTAGCACGCGATCTCCATTGATCAACGTGGGTTCTACGCGGATCCCTGACGTGAGTTCTACCGCAGGGTGGGGCTGGGTGGCGGCGGTCATGAACCCCGCGATGCTCGCTTGGCCGACCTTCCACCGATCGGTGTTCACCCGATCTCCAGGAGGCTGACCGAAGACCTGAATGTCTCCTTCCCGAGACGGTAAAGCGAGGGCGCCACTGCGTTGATGAGCGCTCTGGCCGACCTGGGCGTCGATCCCGGCCCGGACGCTCACCGCGCGGCTGATGCTCTGCTCACGGACCATGAGCAGCCCGCCGGTGTGACGCGTTCGCTGGTCGCTGGCCCTGATCTCGCCGTAATCCAGCGTTTGACGGTCTTGGTCGACACCGCCCCACAGCACCAATCGGGTCGAGCCTCCGTCGTGGGGGCGGTCTAGGCCCATGCGGACCCGGCCGAAGGACAGCCGCACATCCTCGGAGAAAGCCGCGTCAGGTTGTACGCTCGCGATGCCGCGAACCAGCTGATCGTCACTGCCGATGATCGACACGGTGAGGGTGTCGCCCCGATCCGTGCGGTGGCTGCTGCGGAGCTGCACGTCGGCGTAGGTGGGGATGGGCACCAGGGCCTGATCACGGTTGGGCGCCACCGCGTTCAGGGTCTGCTTCAGCACGCTCTGGCGGGCGCTGACCGCGACCCATCCGCGGCGGGTGCGCGCGTGCACTTGGGCGCCGACATCGATGGGATCGGCGGACACCACGGCACCGAATCGGCCTTCATCAGGGCCTCGGGTGGTGACGGCCACGACGCCGCCTAGGCCTCTGCCGTACCGGGCGCGGGGACCCGCAGGCACGACGGCGAGGCCCCCAACATTGGAGGCGGGCAAGATGGAGCGGGTGCCGCCCAGGTGGAAGAGTCGGGGCACAGGCACATCGTCGATGTACAACCGGCTCTCTTGGGCGTCGGCCCCCCAGATCGACACGCCCTGGGTGCCGGGGGCGGCCCGCGCGACCCCTCCGATGGTGTCCACAGCCTTGATCGGATCCCCGGCAATACCGGCGATCTGACTGGCGAACTCGGCGTCGAGAGCCATCTCGGCCCCGTCTTTTCGGGGAGGGACGCGGGCGTCTCCCACCACCTCGATCTGGGAGTCATCCTCGTCGTCGTCCGGCTCTTCGGCGTGGGCGACGCCGGCCCAGACCACGCCCAGCAGCACCCACGGGGCTGCGGGGCTCATGGGACGTCGAAGGTGACCAGTCGCAGGCCGGGCGGGTTGTTTTCGTCGTCGTGGGTGCGGCTGTCGAAGGCGTACAAGGTTGACCTTGCGCGCACGAGCACCTCTCCGTCCTGCTGCACCACCGCCATCAGGTTGACTGCGGGCGCATCGCAGGGCGAGAAGAGGTGGGCGTAGACGGTGTAGGTGCCGGATGGCGGCTCCTGCATCCAGAGCACGTTTTCGCGATTGCGAAGGTCTAAACTGCACTGCCGGTTGGAGTCGTAGTCCAGAAATCCCCCTTGCATCCAGGCGTCCGGGTCGCCGACCTGACCGGCAGGGGGCTCGTAGGCGGCGATGTTTTTGGCTCCGATCACCACGCCATTGCCGTCGATGACGTGCAGGTCCAGGTCCACCGGCGTGTCCCATCCCAGCGAGACCTGGAGTCTGGACGGAGGCACGTCGGGCAGCAGGGACAAGGTCGTTCGTGAGAGGGGACCCAGGCGGCCCTCGGCGTCGGACGCGGCCAGGTCGATCTCGATGGTGTCGGACTGGATGGCGTAGGACAGCTCCAGTTGGGCGCTGAACTGAAGCTCGTCTTCGACCACAAAGTCGACGCCGCTGGCGGGCAAGACCCAGTGATCCGGGTCGCCCACCGCTTGGATGTGCAGGGCCACGCCACCGGGGGCCAGTCGGCCGTCCAGGCGCACGTCGGCGTCGCCGCGGGCCGCTTCGGGTTGCGGCCGCAGGACCTGGGAGACGCTGGGTCCGCCTTCGTCGGCGCCGATCGGGCCACGACGGAGCTGAGCGTCGCCTACGCGGACCTGTTGGTGTAGCCCCGGTCCAGGGAGGGACGGGGCTTGGCTACAGGCGATGAGGGTGGCCAGCACGGGCAACCAAGGGCGGCTCAAAACACGACCTCTCCTCGGACCCGTAGGGCGTTGTTGGGCAGTTGAGCGGGACGTCCTTGATTATCACGCCCCAGCGAATTCTGCTGGAGTTCGACCTCGGTGAGCAGTCGAGCTCGCGCGGTGTCGCTCATGTGGTGGTTCAGCGAAAAGCCAGCCGTCAACGTCCGAAAACGACGGCGTGTGATTACTGTGATCCCGTCGAAGAGTTCCAGCGCGTCCAGGTTCGGCTGGTAGTGCTCGGCGCGCACGCCCACGGTGACGTAGGGCGTGATCTCTTGGGTAAACGCCACGAGCGCTCCGACGCTACGCTGGTCGCGGCCGAGCAGCACGGGGTCGGCGATGGCGACAGCTCGGTCTAGGTTCACCCCGAGGGCAACCTCGCTGTACAGGTGCAGCTCACCGAGCTTGGGCACCTGGGCCCACAGCTGCACATCGCCGCCCACGCCCCACCGGTCGTAGTCTTGGGAGGGTCGGCCCGCAGAGCCGGGGATGGGGATGAGTTCGCTCTGCAAGACGCGCCCGTCTTCGTTGAGGTCGCGCCACTCGAAGCTGTCCTTGCTGGGTTGGGTGCCAGCGCTGAACCCGCGACCCACGATCACCGAGCTGGCGACGGCGCCGCGCAGTCCTTTGAACAGCTC
>JBGCER010000168.1:0-20644 GCA_045106515.1 Myxococcota bacterium | reverse complement strand
GCTCATCACCAATCGCGAGAACGAGCGCCGCATGCAGGCCGCCCAGCTCGTGCAGTCGGCCCTAAAGGACATCGGCGTGAGCATGAAGCTCGACTTCGTCGAGTTCAACTCCATGTCCGACCGCGCCCGAAACAAGAAGTTCGAAGCCATGCTTGGCGGATGGTCCGCAGGTCTCTTCGTGAGCCCAGCCGCCATGTGGCACACCGGCGAGCAGTACACCTTCAACTACCCGTCGTACAGCAACAGCACGGTCGACGCGCTCATCGACAAGGGCCTGGCCACGCCAGACCCCAAGGAAGCCGCCCCCATCTGGGCCGAGATGCAGACCAAGATCTACGAAGACCAGCCCTACCTCTTCCTTTGGTGGCGTGACGAGACCGTGGCTGTGCACCGTCGCTTCGAGAACGCCCAGATCAACATCAACTCGTTGATCCACAACTTGAATGAATGGGAAGTGCCCGCCGACAAGGTCAAGTACGACCTCTAAGCCGCCTCAGTAGCCACAACGGGAGAAACCGCACTTGTTCAAGTATGCCGTCCGCAAGATCTTGATGGCATTGCCCCTGATTCTAGGGGTGGTGACGTTGATCTTTGTGCTGCTCGAGATCGCGCCTGGCACGCCGATCGACCGGTACATCACGCCCGAGATGGCTCCCGAGGTCCGAGACAACCTCATTGCCCGGTACGGCCTGAACGAGCCGGCTTGGTACCGCTACCTGCTCATGTTGTGGAACCTGGTGACGCTCGATCTGGGTGACTCCATGACCCACAACCGGCCGGTGCTGCATCTGATTCTGGACGCCCTGCCAAATACGCTCCTGTTGTCGAGCGTCACGTTGATGGTGATCTTCCCCGTGGGCATCGCCATGGGCACCCTACAAGCGGTGCGCCAGGGTCGGGCCGAGGACACCGCGATCAGCGTTGGCAGCCTCTTCTTCTACAGCATGCCGCGCTTTTGGCTCGCGCTGATGCTGCAGCTCATCTTGGCCTTCTGGCTGTCGGAGTGGCTCAAAGATACGCTCCCCGACATAACCGGCCTTGCATGCGGCGAAATGAAGGGCCTGGTTACCACGTGGTGCGAAGCCTTCCCCCTCGATGGAAAAGAGTCTCCCACGGCCTTCACCTGGCCCGAGTGGAACATCATCCCGCCCGCCCTAAAGGCACCCTTCCTCTCTCTGATTTACGGCGCCGAACATGCGCTCGTCAAAGAGAATGCGGAGGCGGTGTGGTCCCCGTGGCAAACCAAGCGGATCGCGGACCTGATCTGGCACCTCATGCTCCCTGGCGTGGCGCTGGGGGTGGCGAGCGCCGCGAGCACCGCCCGGTACATGCGCAGCAGCTTGCTGGAAGTCGTTCGCCAAGACTACATCCGAACGGCGCGGGCCAAGGGCCTGCCTGAGCGGGTCGTGGTGCTCAAGCACGCGCTTCGCAACGCCCTGCTACCCATCGTTACGATTATGGGCCTCTCCCTCCCGTTCTTGTTCAGCGGTGCCGTGCTCACCGAATACATTTTCTCGTGGCCCGGCATGGGTCGGCTGACGGTCGAGGCGATCTTCGCCCAAGACACGCCGGTCATCATCGCCTGCTTCGTCATCTTCGCCATGCTGGTCGTGCTCGGAAATCTGATCGCTGACTTGCTCTACGCCGTCGTCGACCCGCGGATCCGGTACGACTGATGAGGAGATTGGCGTGACCGCAATCGTGAAAGACCACGAGAAGAAGGCGACTCCCCTGGCCCTGCCGGGGTTGCTCGTGCCTGGCCTTGGCCACCTCGTTCCCTTCGCTGGGACCTGGTTCTACACACTCAAGGTCAACCTGACGCGCCTATCCTTGCGCGGAAAGCGAGACACGGCGTCTCGGCGGCGGCTGATGGCCGTCGAAGATGAGCGCCGGGTCTGGTTCCGTCGACACGGTGACCACGGCGACCTCATCATCGGCGTCGGCCTCCTGGCTCACGTCGCCATCCTCTATTGGACGTTGATCGCCGGCATCCCGCGCTTCGCCGAGGTGCTGTTCTCCGGAGCTGCCGGAGCGGTGGACACCCACGCGGTGCTCGGCGCGATCTACGCGCTCGCCACCGCAGGGTTGTGCTGGTTTATCGCCATACGACGCGCTTTTCCGCGGTCGCTCAACGAAGACCAGCAAAACAGCAATGGTCAGGTCTTCCTTCGAACGATGAAGAAGAACCGCAATGGCATGATCGGGCTCGTCGGGGCCTTGGTCATGATCGCCATCGCGTTCGTCACGCCCTGGGTGGCCCCCTTCGATCCGCTCGACGAAAAGGCCATCGACATCGCCTTGGCCGCACCGGGAATGCACCTCAACCCTGGCTCCGGCCAAAACGTCTACAGCGTGCTTGGTGCGGACTCCCTGGGCCGCGACCTGTTCAGCCGCGCCCTCTTCGGCGCTCGGATCTCGCTGTCCATCGGGTTCATCACCATCTTCATCGCCGGCACCATCGGAACGGCCCTCGGCGCCGCAGCCGGCTTCTTTGGCGGCTGGATCGATCGCAGCATCACGTGGTTCATCGACCTATTGCTCTCGATCCCTCGTCTTGTGTTGCTGCTGGCCATCTTGGGGATCTTCCAGACGCAAGACCTGACCGGCTCCGGCAAGATCTTCCTCATCATCGTGGTGTTGGCGCTCACCGGTTGGATGGGCGTGTCGCGGATCGTGCGCGGCCAGGTGCTGTCGTTGGCGCGGCAAGACTTCGTGCAAGCAGCCAAGGCGCTCGGCATCTCGCCCCTGCGAATCATGGTGCGCCACCTCGTGCCCAATGCGCTGGCCCCGGTCATCGTCTACGCCAGCCTGGCGGTCGGCTCCACAATCCTGGTTGAAGCCGGCCTTTCATTCCTTGGCTTGGGAATCAGCCCACCGACTCCCACCTGGGGCAGCTTGGTGGCGGACGGCCGTAAGGTGCTGTTGAACTCCCCGTGGGTGTCCACGTTCCCCGGCCTGTTGATCGTGTGGGCCGTGCTGTCGTTCAACCTCTTGGGCGACGGCCTCCGGGACGCTCTCGATCCCAAGTTCCGCGGCAAGTAGGCCTTCCTCGCATGAGCACCACCTCGTTCACCTCTGTGGCGTCCATGTGGCACCACCGCGTGCGGTCGACGCCCGACTCCGAGGCCATGACCTTCAAGGTCGATGGGGTATGGACCACCATCGACTGGGCCCAAGCCGGCGAGCGTGTGCGTACCATCTCCGACGGACTGCTCGGTCTGGGGCTGCTCCCAGAGCAGCGAGTGGCCATCTTGGCCAACACCAGCGTCGAGTGGATCTTGGCGGACATCGGCACCTTGTGCGCAGGCGGCGCCACCACCACCATCTACCCAAGCAATACCCCCGAAGAGTGCCGGTACATCCTCAATGACTGCGAGGCCGTCGCCATTTTCTGCGATGATGATCAGCAGGTAGCCAAGATCATCGAAGTCCGCGAGAACCTGCCTGCGCTCAAGCACATCATCGTCTTCAGCGGCACCCCAAATGCCGAGCACGGCGTGCTTACCCTCGCCGAGCTGCAAGCGGCTGGAGAACGCCACGCAGAGGCCCATCCCGACGCCTACGAAGCTGCGTGGAACGCCATCACACCCGATCGCCTGGCGACGCTCATCTACACCTCGGGCACGACCGGCCAGCCCAAGGGCGTGATGCTCACCCACGACGCATGGGTGTACGTCACCGAGGCCATCGACAAGCAAGGCTTCATCACACCCGCGGACAAGCAGTTCCTGTTCCTGCCTTTGGCCCATGTCTTTGCCAAGATCATGCAGGTGCTCTTTATCCGACTCGGCGTGCCGACCGTCATCGACGGCAGCATCCCTGACCTGATCGATAACTTGGCCTATGGCAGACCCACCTGGATGGGAGCGGTGCCCCGGGTCTTCGAGAAGGCCTATGCGAAGATCGTAAGCAACGCGCACGAAGCCGGAGGTATGAAGCTCAATATCTTCAACTGGGCGGTCGGAGTAGGACGCAAGGTCAGCGCGCTTCGGCAACAGCACAAAGAGCCCACGGGCCTGCTCAAGCTGCAGTATCAGATGGCCGAACGCCTGGTGTTCAATCGCGTTCGAGAGGTCTTCGGCGGCCGGCTTCGGTTCCTGATTTCGGGCGGCGCCCCCCTGTCGCCAGAGATCGCCGAGTTCTTCCATGCGTGCGGGATCCTCATCCTGGAGGGCTATGGCATGACGGAGTCTACGGCCGCCACATGCGTAAACTCCCCGGAAGACTTCATCTTTGGCACGGTCGGGCGGCCGGTGCCTGGCGTGTCGGTCAAGACCGCAGAAGATGGCGAGATCCTGATCTCCGGCCGAACTGTGATGCGCGGCTACTACAACTTGCCGGATCAAACCGCCAAAACCGTCGACGAAGACGGCTGGCTGCACACGGGCGACCTGGGCAGCATCTTGGACTCCGGACACGTCAAGATCACAGGGCGAAAGAAGGATCTCATTATCACAGCCGGCGGCAAGAACATCGGGCCAGCCCACTTCCAGAACAAGCTCAAGGCCCTGAGCCCGTGGGTCAGTCAGGTGCTCATGCACGGGGATCGCCGCAACTATTGTGTGGCTCTGGTGACCATCAACGAAGAGACCGTCGGAAGATGGGCGCGCGACAGCGGAGTCTCATTCGTGGACTACGCCGATCTCGCCGCCAAGCCCGAGGTGAAGGCGCTGGTGCAGGCCGATGTGGATTCCATCAACAAAACACTTCCAAGCTATGAAACCGTGAAGAAGATTCACGTCTGCTCCCAAGACTGGACGGTCGAAAACGGATTTCTCACGCCGTCCATGAAGGTCAAGCGCGCGCTCGTGGAGACGCGCTACGCTCCGCAGCTCGACGCCTTCTACGGCCCATCGTAGGCCGAGCCGCCCAGTGCCAGGACCTGACCGTTCACCCCCGCTCGCCTACCGCCGCCCAGAGATGCCGTGGACAATCACGCACCGCAGAATACACCGTGCTCTCCCGCCGGAGCGACCATGACCTCCCGAATCCCGGGCTTCTATCGACTCGCACCCGAACAGCGGCTGCACGCCCTCGGTCGAGCCACCGAAATGGGGGAGGCTGACCTAGAGGTGTACCGCTCTGGCGGCCTTCAGCTGTCCGCCGCAGATGTGATGGTCGAAAACGTGATCTCAACGTTCCGACTCCCGAATGCGGTTGGGTGCAACTTCCTGATCAATGGGCGAGACCGATTGGTGCCCATGGCCGTCGAAGAGCCTTCGGTGGTGGCAGCGGTGTCCAATATGGCCAGGTTGGTCCGACGTTCGGGCGGTTTTACCGTAGACGTCGACGACAGCCTGATGATCGGACAGGTGCAGATCCCCAATGTGTCTGATCCCGAAAAGACAGTCGCAATGCTCACTGCGGCGCTCCCGCAACTCGAAGCCATGGCCCGCAAGGTGCACCCTCGCTTGGTCGAGCGGGGCGGCGGGATCCGCAGGTTGGAGGTGCACCGCCGCACCTACTCGGAGCCGGGCCACCCCACCGAAGAGATGGTGGTGCTTCACGTCCTGCTCGACTGCGTCGACGCCATGGGCGCCAACATGGTGAACACGGTCTGTGAGCACTTGGCCCCCCATGTGGAAGCGGCCACCACGCTGCCCGTCGGACTTCGAATTCTGTCCAACCTCGCAGATCAACGCCTGGCGCGCGCCACCTGCGCCCTCGACGTGGACACACTCACGGCAGACGACATGCCCGGCGAGCAGCTCGCCGACTTGATCGCCTCTGCATGGCGGTTCGCATGGGCGGACCCCTACCGCGCCGCGACGCACAACAAGGGCGTCATGAACGGCATCGACGCCGTCGCCATCGCCACCGGCAATGATTGGCGCGCCATCGAAGCCGGGGCCCACGCCTTCTGTGCCCGCGATGGTCAGTACCGGCCCATGACGCGCTGGACCGTTTCCGGCAAAAAGCTGATTGGATCCTTGGAGATCCCCATGCAGGTCGGCACGGTTGGCGGGCCGATTCGCGTGCACCCCACCGTGCAGGCCAACCTGCGCCTCTTGGAATGCACCGGCGCCAAGGACCTGGCGGGCGTGATGGCCGCCGTGGGCCTGTCCCAAAACCTTGGAGCCCTGCGCGCGCTGGCGGGTGAAGGCATCCAAGCGGGCCATATGCGGATGCATGCCCGAACGGTCGCCGCCACGGCAGGTGCCGAAGGCGATGAAGTGCTGCGGGTCACCGCCATACTCTGCGAAGAACGCGAGTTCAGCGTGGAACGCGCCAAGCAGGTGCTGGCCGAGCTGCGGAGCTAGCGCGTGACCCGCTTTGTTGGCCAAGGCGCGGGCAAGCTGATCCTGACCGGGGAGCACGCGGTTGTCTATGGATGGCCGGCGCTCGCGATCGCCGTAGATCGCGGCGTAAAAGCCACTATTGAGGCCACCGATGGCCCGACTCACGCGGTGGCCGGCACCCCGGACGACCCCCGCCTGAAGGCGGCCCTGATCCAAGCACTGGGTCGGGAAGGGTGGCGGGTCACGCTGGAGAGCGACCTGCCGCTGGGTCGCGGCATGGGCTCATCCGCCGCCATCGCGGTGGCTCTGGTACGAGCGCGCGCGGCCGCCGAGCAGCGGAGCATTTCGCCCGATGACGTCTTTGAACTCGCGTTCTCTATCGAACGCATCTTCCACGGCACCCCCTCTGGTTTGGACCACGCCGTCTCCAGCCGCGGTGGCCTGCTCCGCTATGTGAAGGGCCCGCCGCCGCACTTCACGCCCCTGCCCTGCCCGCGGCTCACCCTCGTGGTGCTCGATTCCGGAAGTGCTGGAAACACCAAGGATATGGTGGACCAGGTGCGGAAGCAGGGAGAGCCAGCCCAGCGCATCCTCGCCCGCATCGGCGCCCTCGTGCCCCAGGTTGAAGCCGCGTTGAACGACGGCCCTGCGCTGGGCGCCTTGCTCACCCAGAACCATGCGCTGCTCCGCGAGCTCGGAGTGAGCTCAGACCGACTCGACCAGCTCGTGCAGCTCGCCCTCGACGCTGGCGCATGGGGCGCGAAGCTCGCAGGAGCCGGCGGCGGAGGTGTGGTGATCGCCCTGTGCGCAGACCCCGCCCCCCTACTCGCATCCGCGGCACAACACCATATCGACGCTTTCATCTGCACTCCCGCTCCGCCGTGCGAGGTCCAATGAGCACCGCCACCGCCGTCGCTCACCCCAATATCGCTGTCATCAAGTACTGGGGGAAGCGAGACCGAAGGTTAAACCTGCCTTCTGTGTCATCGCTCTCGCTCACTCTGGACGCCTTTTCCACCACCACCAGCGTCACTTGGGGCGCCCAAGCAGACGGGGTTTGGATGGCGGACAAACCCGCAGACCCCGCCTTCGCCCAACGTACGCTGGCCCACCTGGACCGGGTTGACCCCCACCGTCCACCCGTGCACGTGCGCACCCGAAACGACTTTCCCACCGCTGCCGGACTGGCCTCGTCGGCGTCGGGATTCGCAGCACTGACCCTGGCGGCCCTCGCAGCCAGCGGCCAAGACCAGGACCGGGTGAGCGCCTCGATTCTGGCCCGACAAGGCTCTGGCAGCGCCTGCAGGAGCTTGTGGGGCGGCTGGGTGCGGTGGCATCGGGGTCAGCGCAGCGATGGCCTGGACAGCCACGCAGAACCCGTCGCAGGGGCCTCTCACTGGCCGGTCTCCATGGTTGTGGCCATCGTCTCCGACGCTAAAAAGGCCGTGGGAAGCACCGAAGGCATGATCCGCACCGAGGCCACGTCGCCCTACTACGCCACCTGGGTCGAAACGGCCGAAGCCGACGTGGTCGAAGGCGTGGAGGCCGTGCACGCCCGAGACCTTGAACGACTCGGCACGGTGATGGAGCGCAGCACGCTCAAGATGCACGCCACGATGCACACGGCCTCGCCTCCGATCCTGTACTGGCAGGCCGAGACGGTGGCGGTCCTGCACGAGGTGGCCGCTCTTCGGGCCCGTGGGATCGGCGCCTGGTCCACCATGGACGCCGGACCCAACGTCAAGGTGCTCTGCAAGGCCGAAGACGCTGACACGGTCCGGGACGCGCTCGCCCCCTTGGTGCGCCAGGTCCGGGTGCTGGGCCCAGGCGGCCCGGCTCACGTTGAGCTGCACCGGTGAACGTCACCCACCGAGTGCCAGGCAAGGTGGTGCTGCTCGGCGAATACGCCGTGCTCGACGGCGCTCCCGCCTTGGTCGCCGCGGTGGACCGAGGTGTGGCCGTTCACGCGGAGTCCGGCCCGGATCTCGTGATTCACACCCCAGGCCAGGACGACCGGTTCGTCCGAGCCGCCCTGGAGCGGATCGGCGCCAAAGGGACCTTCACATTTTCCGCATTCAACCTGCCAGACACCCCATTCAAAGTCGGTCTTGGCAGCAGCGCCGCCGCCACCGTCGCCGCCGTACGAGCCGGACTGAGCCTGTCTAGCGACGCGGCCGACGATGATCAGGTCTTCTCGCTCGCGCTGGAGATCCACCGGGCGGTTCAAGGGTCCGGCTCCGGGATCGACGTGGCGGCCAGCACTTATCGGGGCGTGCTTCGCTACCAAAACGAGCGCGCCGAGCCGGCCCCTCCCCTGACCCTGCCGTGGACCTTGGTGTGGTCCGGCGGGAGCGCACAGACGGGCCCGCGCGTGAAAACCTACTTAAGATGGAAGGAACGCCAGGCCTTTGTCGACCTCACCACCCAGCTGGTTCACGCTTTCGGGGCCGATCCCATTCATGCCTTCCGGCGCGCCCGCCGCGCCCTCGAAACCATGGCTGATAGTGCCAGTGTGGCCTACCGAACCCCAGGCCTCGACGCGATCTGTGACTTGGCCGAAGCGCATGGGGGAGGCGGGAAAGCGAGCGGAGCTGGTGGCGGCGACATCGCCATCGCCATCCTGCCCGACGAGGCGTCGCTCCGCGCCTTTAACGACGCCTGTCTCGCTCGGGATCTCACCCCGATCACCGTCGGCATCGCGCGGTGAAGCTACCGCCGCTTCACGACTTCGATCCTGCTCTCTTCGCTCATGGGCGTGCGCTTTGGAGGGGACCCGGCACCGACGCCGCCCGGTTCTCCCCCCGAATGGCGCGGTCGCTCGTGCACCGCGTGTGCGAGGCCTCACCCGGCGCGACCCTGTGGGACCCCTTCTGTGGCACGGGCCTCATTCCTTCGGTAGCCCGCCTCTTCTACGGGAGGTCATTGCAAGCCGTGTGGGCCAGCGACCTCGACGCAGCCGTGGTTCAGATCGCCCACAAGAACCTTGGGCTGTGCCATGACCCCGAAATCGCACGGCTGCGGCTCAGGGCGGTTCGTGGACTCTCCGGTCAGAACGCCAAGTCTGCCCGCCGATGGGGCCAGGTGGAGCGCTACCTCCATCGCCTGCTTCCCCGCATTGAGCAGGCGGCCAAGGAGCCCGTAGACACGCAGACCTGGGTCGGAGACGCCGCCGACCTTCCCGATGGTGACGGGCCCATCTACATCGTGACCGACGCGCCGTACGACCGGAGCAGCGCGCTGCGAGGCCCCCCTCTCGACGCCATCGTGCACGCGTGGCTCCACGATGGGCGCGTCCGCGGGATCTCGATGGTCACGGCGACCCTCCCCACTGTGGACCCCGCGGACGCCCAGGTCGAACGGGTGGCGGTCCGCGGAGACCGGTGGCTGTGGAGCGCCCGCAGGCCACACGGCGCTCGGTAGCCCCCCCGACACAAGAAGCAGGGCGCGTGGACCGATTGCACGTCCGGGATACAGCCCGCCCATGAGCGAACACGCCTCCAGAAAAGCCGACCATCTCGACTTCTGCGCCACCGACGACGTCGCGTTCAAGTCCGCCACGACCTTGCTGGAGCAAGTGCAGCTCGTGCACGACGCGCTGCCTGAGCTCGCCGTGAGCGAGGTGGACCTCAGCACCCAACTCGTCGGCCGGACCCTGCGGGCCCCGGTGGTGATCGCCGCAATGACCGGCGGGCTTGAGCGGGCGGAGCGGGTCAACAAGGACCTGGCCCAAGTCGCAGAAGAACACGGCTTAGCCTTTGGTTTTGGCTCGATGCGCCCCCTGCTCACCGAAGGCGTGCGCCTGGGCTATGAAGTGCGCGATGTGGCGCCCACAGCCACCTTGCTCGCCAATATTGGCGTGGTGCAGGCCCACCAAGCATCCACGCAGCAGCTCGCCGACATGGTCGGGGCCGTCGATTGCAACGCCCTATGCGTGCACCTCAACCCCGCGATGGAGGTGGTGCAGCCCGAAGGCGATGACGACTTCCGCGGCGGGATCGACACCCTCCAGCGCCTACAAGAGGAACTGAGCGTCCCGGTCATCGCCAAAGAGACCGGCTGCGGACTGTCCCGAAGCGTCGGCCAGCGGATCGCGGCCCTGGGGATCCGAACCGTGGATGTTTCGGGTGCAGGTGGCACATCGTGGGTCGGCGTAGAAACGCTTCGCGCCAAGGCCCGCACGCGCTCGCTGGGCGAGCTGTTTTGGGATTGGGGGATCCCTACGGCCGGATCCGTGGCCCAGCTCAGCGATCTAGACCTCGAAATCATCGCCACAGGCGGGGTCAAGAATGGCCTCGATATCGCCCGCGCTATCGCCCTCGGTGCCCGCGCTGGCGGCATGGCCCGCCCCTTCCTGATGGCGTGGAACCGCGGAGGCCGCGACGAGGCCAGCGCGGCAGCGGCCCAAGTGGTCGAAGAGGTGCGCATCGCTTGCTTGCTCACCGGAAGCCGCACGCCGGCGGATCTCGCATCGCGGCCCCTGGTGTTGGGCGCAGCGCTGCGGGCGTGGTTGCCAGAAGACAGCTCGCTTCATCGCCGAATGGTGGGTTCCAACTAGCTCTTTCGAGCCAGCTTACACCGTGAGCATCCACAGCGTCGCGGCCAAAACGATGGCCACAAGCGCACCGGCCACCGCCAACGCCAACCGCACGTGCCGGCGATCGGCACCCGACCCATCTTCGACGGGCGCACTCTCGCTGACGCGGATGCGTGGGATCACCACCTCGGCCTCTTCCGCAGCGAGGTCTTGCTCATTCCACGCCGGGTTGCCGTGGTACGGCGCCCGTAAGAAGCGCTCGGGCGTAATTTTGCTCTGATACAAGCGCCGGAAGTTCACAAACCCAGACGGATCGTACTCATGGGAGCGATCGGCGATCGACTCGTTCATCCACGGACCCACGTCATCGAGGCTGATCGGATCGGCTGCCTGCTCAGTTCCAGGCGTGTCCAAGCTCGGCGGATCGTCGATGAGCACCTCATCGGTGTCCGGCACGCGCTCGCGAGGAGGCACAGCTCCACCGAACGCCACGCGTTCACGAGGCGGTAGTGGTGACAAGGTCCGGCTGATGTTGGCCATGAGCTCCCCGGACGCACAGCTTAACCCAGTCCAGGTGCCACCCGCATGGTCGGCTTCATTCCATTGCTCTGACGTCTGCAGCCCCAGAGCGCGTTCGCCCTCGTGAGACACGCCCTCACCGACCGCTCCTCCGACGTTACAGGGCGGGCCTGGAGGATAAGTGGCTCACAAGATCGCATTGGTTCCGGGCGATGGCATTGGCCAAGAAGTGGTGCCCGCTGGGGTTCGCGTTCTGGAGCACCTCGCGCAACAGCACGACATCGACCTCGAGTTCGAGTCGTTCGACTTGGGGGCCGACCGCTACCTGCGAGACGGAACCACCATGCCTCCCGAGGTGATGGAGCGCTGGCGATCCGAGTTCGACGCCATCTTCCTAGGCGCGCTGGGCGACCCGCGGGTCAAGAGCAATGTGCACGCCCGAGACATCTTGCTCGGCGCGCGGTTCAACCTGGACCTCTACATTAACTTGCGGCCGGTTCGCCTGCTTGATGCTCGATACACACCACTCAAGGACAAGGGTCCAGACGACATCAACATGGTGGTGTTCCGCGAAAACACAGAGGGCCTCTACACCGGAGTCGGCGGCCAGTTTAAGCGCGGCACACCCGACGAGATCGCCATCGAAGCCGAGATGAACAGCCGCAAGGGCGTCGAGCGCATCATCCGCGCCGCGTTCGAATACGCCGCAGCACAGGGCCGCACCAGCGTGTGCATGTCGGACAAGTCCAATGCCATGCGGCACGGCCATGACCTATGGCAGCGCGTATTCAAAGAAGTAAGCCTGGAATACCCAGACATTCGCTCGTTCCACCTCTACGTCGACGTCTTGTGCATGGAGCTGGTGCGCAAGCCGGAGCAGTTCGAGGTCATCGTGACCAACAACCTGTTCGGAGACATCGTCACCGACCTGGGCGCCCAGCTCCAAGGCGGCATCGGCCTCGCCGGCTCGGGCAATATCAACCCAGGCCAGGTCGGCCTATTCGAGCCCGTACACGGCTCGGCACCCGACATTGCGGGCCAAGGCATCGCCAACCCGCTGGCGGCGATCCTCTCGGTGGGCATGATGCTCACCTACCTGGGATATCCCGACCTAGAACGTCAGATCCAGGCGGCAGTACAGGCCGTGCTAGGCGCGGACGAAGTCACCCGCGAGCTGGGCGGAACACTCAATACCACCCAGGTGACCGACGCCATTATCCGGCGTCTCTAGTCACCGATGACCGTCGCGGTGGGCGGCACTAGGTTCCGCACTCCACGGAGATGGAGAAGGCGCCCTCTTCCTCATCAGCGCCCTCGACCAGGAAGTAGTAGACCTCGCCTTCGTCGACCGTCAGGTGAGAGACGCTCTGGCCGCGCTTGCGGGTGAACGGATTGGCCGTGTCGCAGATGCGCACACCATCGCTTGGGCACACGCCTTGCTCGCCTTCCATGCTGGTAAAGGTGAGATCAGCGCATGGAGAGCTGAACGTCACGCTCACCCGCTGACGGGTCTCACCGGCCTTGAACCGAGGGGTCTTGTCGGCCCGGAACACATAGACGCGCTCGTCGCCACCATTGTGATTTCGCGTGCCGGGCCAGCAGAAATTGGCCTCGTAGAACCGGGTGTTGTACCGATCCACCCCGCCCTTGGTGTGGCCGATGATGGTGTCGCCGCACTCGATCTCGGCCGTGACGCAGTCGGGCCCACGCACCGGCTCGTCCGCCCCGGCGTCGTCGCACGTCAGATCCGTCGGGGCCCTGAAGTCGTCGCGGCTTTGGGTCGACGCGCCCGTGGGCGTATCGGAGCCTGCAGTGCTCGTTCCCGTTTGACCGCCGGTGGTGCCGGAGACCGCGCCTTCAGGACCCTGCTTTTTCCCACACCCAGCGCTGATCGCTAACAGCACAACCATCAGCCGCATCATGGGCCCTCCGCGTGAACGCCGACACTAGCACAGCCATCCGCGTGTGGAGGGAGCGAACCGGGTCGCCGACGACCCCGTCGCACGCTACGCCACAACCCCTTTTCATCTCGATCCCCTTCTTCTCTACCGCCCTTCGGAGGCATTATGAATCTGGACATTCGCAAGCGAGACGTGGTCATTCTGTCCGGCGTTCGGACGCCCTTTGGCACCATGGGCGGCTCCCTCAAGAAGATGACGGCCACCGACCTGGCCGTGGCCTGTGCGACCCCAGCCCTCACCCAGGCCGGCGTCGATCCGGCCGACATCGACCACGTCATCTACGGAAACGTGCTTCAGACCGCCAATGACGCCATCTACCTGGCCCGCCACGTAGGCCTGCGCGCGGGCATCCCCCAAGCGGTGCCCGCCATCACCTTGAATCGCCTCTGCGGATCTGGCTTCCAAGCTGTCGTTTCCGCTGCTGAGCAGATCCTGACCGGCCAGGCAAACGCCGTGCTCTGCGGCGGCGCAGAAAACATGAGCCAAGCGCCGCACGTCACCTATGGACTGCGCGATGGCGCCCGATTTGGTCGCCCCCCCAAGATGCAAGACCTGTTGTGGGAGTGCCTCACGGACACCCACACGAGCCTGCCCATGGCCATGACCGCCGAAAACCTGGGTGAAAAGTACGAGGTCAGCCGCGCCGACGCGGACGAGTACGCCGCGCTCTCCCAGGCCCGATGGAAGGCGGCCCACGACGCCGGCCACTTCGCCGCAGAGATCGCCCCCATCACGCTCAAGTCCCGCAAGGGCGAGGTCGTGTTCGACACCGATGAGCACCCCCGCCCCCAGTCCACCGCGGACTCGCTGGGCAAGCTCGCCTCGGTCTTCAAGAAGGACGGCCTCGTGAGCGCAGGCAATGCGTCGGGCATTGGCGATGGCGCCTGCAGCTTGGTCGTCGCAGACGCCGCCTGGGCCGAAAAGAAGGGCTTGAAGCCTCTGGCCCGCTTGGTCGGCTGGGGCGTTTCGGGTTGCGACCCCAACATCATGGGGATCGGCCCCGCCCCCGCAGCGCGTCGGGCCTTCGAGATGACGGGCCTGTCCCTCGAAGACATGTCCCTGGTCGAGGTCAACGAGGCCTTCGCCGCGCAGGTCGTGGCCGTCGAGCGCGAGCTCGGAATCGATCGCTCGGTCCTCAACGTCAATGGCGGCGCCATCCCCATGACTCACCCGCTGGCCGCGTCTGGCGCGCGGATCACAGCGTCTCTCATGCACGAACTGCGCCGTCGCAACGCCAAGTATGGCATGGCGAGCGCCTGCATCGGTGGCGGACAGGGCATCGCGGTTATCTTGGAAGCTCTGTAGCCCCGACCGGAGTCTTTCATGAACGAGCGCGAGCTCATCTACGACTGGAACGTCAACGGCACCCGCCCTGCCCCCGCCATGCGGCAGGTCGAGGTCCACGATGAGACCATCCGCGACGGCATCCAGTGCCCATCGGTCAAAGATCCCACGATCGAAGATAAGCTTCGTATCGTGCGGCTTCTCGACCAGCTTGGGGTGTCGTCCTGCGACCTGGCCTTGCCCGGTGCGGGCGCCCGAGCCACCCAAGACTGCCAGCGCATGGTGGAGATGATCCGCGATGAGGGGCTCAGCATCCGTCCGGCCGCCGCCGGCCGTACCCACCCCAACGACATCCGTCCGATCGTCGAAATCACACAAAAGACCGGCGTTCCCGTCGAAGCCATGATGTTCCTGGGCACCTCTCCGATCCGCGCCTACGCAGAAGGCTGGGATGTGGACCGCCTGGAATCCCTCACCCGCAGCTCCGTAAAAATGGCAGTTGAAGGTGGGCTTCCGGCCAGCTTTGTCACCGAAGACACGGTGCGCAGCCAACCCGAGACCCTAGAGCGACTCTTCACGGCCGCAGTTGAAGAAGGGGCGGATCGGCTGGTGCTCTGCGATACCGTCGGCCACGCCACGCCCGATGGCGTCTTCAACCTGGTCGAGTGGACCGTCGACCTGCTCAAGAAGCTCGGCGTTCGAGACCGGGTTCGCGTGGACTGGCACCAGCACGACGACCGAGGCCTGTCCTTGGTCAACACCATCTACGCCATCGAGGCCGGAGCGGATCGGATCCACGGCACCACCTTGGGGATCGGCGAGCGCGTCGGCAACACCTCTCTGGATTTGCTGCTGGTGAACCTGAAGCTATTGGGCGTCTGGCCTGGTGAATTGCACGCTTTGAGCGAGCTGTGCCAGCTGGTGTCCGAAGCGACCGAGGTCCCCATTCCCGTGGGCTACCCCGTGTTTGGCTCGGATGCCTTCCGCACCGGCACCGGCGTGCACGCAGCCGCTGTGATCAAAGCCCAGCGCAAAGGCGATCAATGGCTCGCTGACCGCATCTACTCCGGGGTGCCTGCGGCGTGGTTCGGCCGCGACCAAGAGATTGAGATCGGCCACCAGTCCGGCCTCTCCAACGTCCGCTTCTGGCTTCAGCAGCGCGGCATCCCGGAAGATGAAGACGTGGTTCAGGCCATCTTCCAGCGAGCCAAAGAATGCGATGCCATGCTCGCCAATGAAGAGGTGCTCGCCATCGTAGAGCGGGTCCAGGCCGCGGCCAGCTAGCCACCGGCCCGGGCGCGCCGCGACCCCTACTTGCCGAGGGCCGCGTCCAAACGCCCCATATTCCCGTAGAAGTCGTCCCAGAACGAGGTGCGAGTCTCCTCGCGCTCGGTGGCGGGGCCGCCTTCGCCCAGCACCGCCTCGCCATCGACGGCGTTGCGCTCCTGCTGCGTGCCGTCCACCGACGTCGCGGCTTGGGCGCGCTCCTGCTCCGCGAGCACCGCCTTGAGCTCCTCCAGGCCCTCGGTGTCGCCCGAGGCTTCGCGATCAGCGATTTTGGTGCGAAGCTCCTCGATTTTTGCAGGCCAAGCCGACATCGCGTCGACCATGAGCTCGATGTTCTCACCTTCGCCGATCACCTTGGCGTTCAGGTGTTCGTGGGCGTTGACGTCGGCCTGCATGTCCATGCCATGCTCGTCGGTGATCTTGCCCAACAAGTTCCAGTTGGCGCGCTTCTGGGGGCCCGAGATGTCTTCGTAGGCGTTGTACCCATTGTCTCGCATGGTTCGCTTGAGGGTCTTGTCATCCATGGCGAGCAAGCGCGCTTTGAGCGGCGGAGCCATGTCTAGGCCCTCCACTTGCGCTCGGAGGTCCCCTTTCTTGTCCAGCGAGACGTGAGGGCCCACGTTCTCGATGCCGATGGTGTCGCTGTTGTGCCCCGCCGAGTGAGCGGTTCTGCGATCGGTGGGCACGGTGAGCGACGTCGTACCGTCGGTGTCGATAAGGTAGTGCGCACCGCGTGTTTGCCCCTTTTTGATCCGCGAGTCATACGCCGTCCGCACCTGATCCGCGGTGGACGTATCGGTTTGGTGAAGCACCACCCCCGATGGGTCGCGACCGCGGGGATTGCGCCCCAGCTTTCCGAAGCGCGCCGTCTCGTTTTTCATGCCCAGCTCTGGATATAGACCGGGTGTTTTCGGGCCCAAGCCTGGAGGCCGCGCCTTGGGGATGGGGACCCGGTCCGGCGCCAAAGGCGACGTCTGGCTGGTCACCCCCTGCTCACGTTCAGGACGTTGACGGGGACGTGGAGATCGAGTCGGGGCAGGGCACATAAAACGCTCCGGCACTAGATATATGGGATGAGGAGTACCCGCAGATTAGCACGGGGGAGCGCGCGTGACAGCCCGAGCGCCCTCGACGCGGTTCTCCTCGTTCCCCCCTTCCGCAGGATGTCCATGGTTCCCCGTACCCACACCCGAATCGACCCCACATTGTGCGGCCACATCACCTCCATGGAGCCGGGCCGGGCGACCGTGGTGCTCACCACCACCGACGTCATGGCGGCCGATGCCCACGGGCTGGTCCATGGGGGCTTCATCTTCGGTGCTGCCGACTATGCGGCCATGGTCGCGGTCAATGAACCCAATGTGGTCCTGGTCGCCAGCGAGGTGCGATTCACGGCCCCCGTGCGGGTGGGAGAGGTCGTGCACTGCACCGCTGAGATCGGGCCCCGCAACGGCCGAAAGACCCTCGTCGAGGTGCGGTGTACAGTGGGGTCGAAGGCCGTGCTCTCCGGGCAGCTCACAACCGCGGTGCTCGACCAACACGTGCTGACCCCGAGGTCGTGATGAACGGTGGCGCCCACGTAGCGGAAGTTCTGAGAAGACATGGCGTGACCCACCTTTTCACGCTGTGCGGCGGCCATATTTCGCCCATTCTCACAGAGTCCGCCAACCGAGAGATCCGGATCGTCGACGTGCGTGACGAAGGGCACGCCGTCTTCGCCGCAGACGCCTACGCACGCATGAGCGGCGTGCCCGGAGTAGCCGCCGTCACCGCCGGCCCTGGCGTGACCAATACGCTGACCGCGCTGCAGAACGCCGCCATGGCCGAGACGCCACTGCTGCTCTTGGGAGGGGCCACGGCGACGGTGCTGCGAGGTCGTGGCTCGCTTCAAGATATCGACCAACTGCCGCTGGTCCGCCCCATGGTCAAAGAGGCGGTCCGGATCTCCAGCGTTCGTGAGATCGGCCCGACCCTCGACCGCCTTCTCAAGCTCGCTCAAGAAGGCGTTCGAGGCCCTGTTTACGCCGAAGTTCCTGTGGACCTTCTCTACGCGGAAGCCACCGTGCGAGAGTGGTACGAAAAAGAAGCCGGAGGCGGCAAAGGCTTGGTCGGAAAGGCGATCTCGCTGTATCTAAAACAGCACCTCTGGCGTCAGTTTCGAGGGGCGACGCACCGCTACGATGTGCCCATCCCGGTCATCGAGGTCATGGAGCCCAAGGGCTCCGAGGTCAAGACCGCCGCACGGATGATCGCCAAGGCGGAACGCCCGGTTTTGGTCCTTGGGAGCCAAGCGCTGGCGCTGCCCGCCGAGGCCGATGACGTGGCGGCTGCGGTGCGCCGGCTCGGCATGCCGGTGTTCATGGGCGGCACCGCCAGAGGCTTGCTGGGTGCCGGGGATCCGCTCCAGCTCCGCCACAAGCGCAGCAAGGCGCTCCGCGAGTCGGACTGCGTGGTCATCGCCGGTTTCCCCCTCGACTTTCGGATGGGCTACGGCCAGAAGATCAACCGGGACGCCACCTTGGTCGTGATCAACCGCGACCCCTCCTGGCTCACCCGAAACCGACGACCGACCCAGGCGGTTCGAGCCGATCCCGGTCGCTTTTTGCAGGCGCTCTCCCAAGAGGTGAGCCCGAAGAGCACGTGGTCCGGGTGGCACCAGACCTTGCGGGACCGGGACGATGCTCGCGCCGCCGAGATCGCCGACAAGGCCGCGTCCGGCGACCTGATCAACCCGCTGCATCTGGCCCAAGAGATCGACAAGCGCCTGTCCGACGACAGCGTCTTGGTGGTCGATGGCGGGGACTTCGTGGCGTCGTGTTCCTACGTGGTCAGCCCCCGGCGGCCGCTGTCGTGGCTCGATCCTGGCGTGTTTGGCACCTTGGGCGTGGGAGGCGGCTTTGCGCTCGGTGCCGCCTGCATCCGACCGAACGCCGAGATCTGGCTGCTGTGGGGTGATGGCGCCAGCGGGTTCTCCATCTCGGAGATCGACACCTTCGTCCGCCTCGGCCTCAAGGTCATTTGCATTGTGGGGACCGATGGTTCCTGGGGCCAGATCGCCCGCGACCAGGTCAGCCTCTTGGGCAGCGACGTCGGCACGGTTCTGCGGCGCACCGACTACCAGACTGTGGCCGAAGGCTACGGAGGACGCGGATTTTTGTTGAAAGACCGAGCCGATGTAGGCTCGGTTCTTGACCAAGCGCGAGCCGCGGCCGCCGAGGGTCCCGTATTGGTCAACGCCTGGCTCGGAGCCAGCGACTTCCGCGAGGGTAGCCTGTCGATGTGATGGCGCATTACCCCTGACACAGCCATGGACGCCTCGATGGACCTGCTCAACACCCTCCTGCCCCGCCTCGCCGTGGAGTCCCCTACCCTGGGTCGCCGGCTGGCCTCCCTCAACGAGCCCGCACGGGTGGCGCTGGAGGCCGTGCTGAGTCGCTTCGATCCGGACGACAGCGGCTTGCTCAACGAAGGGGCACGCGCAGAGGTGAGCCGCATCCTGGTGCTGCTCGACGATCCGGCGGACGCCGCTTCTCTGCAGTGGCTCACCCGCGTGCTGGACCTGTTCGACATCGACGGCGACAGCAAGATCGACGCCGCCGAGTTCGCCGACACCATGGACATCCTCAACGAGTTTCGGCGCGCCAATGCCGACGCGCTGACGCTCTCGGCCCGGGCCCTAGAGTTGTTGGTGGCGGCGCTGACCGCGAGAGACCTCAACGGAAATGGCCGCATCGAGCCCGAAGAGCGCCGGGCGCTGCGCGAGGCCCTCGGCCACTTCGACACGTTTTGGCAGGCCGAGCAAGAACGCAATCCGCGCTTCGCCGAGCTGCTGGCCTAGGGGCTGGTCTCGGGGTCGAGCGCCGCGGCCTCGGGCCCCTCCGACTCGGCGGCCCGTCGTTGTTCCAGCTCTTCTTCTTCGACTTGGAGAGCCAGCCGCTGAGCGCGGATCCGCTTTTCTTCGGCACGGTCTTCATCGATGGCGCGCCGAAGGAACTTGGACCGGGTCATATTGTTTTGGATGATCCGAAAGACAAGCATCAACGCCAACACACCGCTGATCAGTTTGCCGTAGGCACCGAACCCAGGCAGGGTCCACCAGATGAGCGCACACGCGACCCCCAGATTGACGAACTGAACGCCCCAGAACACCCACGGTGACTGGCGGAGCGCTGCCACACGCAGGACGAGCTGGTTGATCGCGATGATGGCGATAGCCCCGCCCAGCACAAGAAAGTTCATGACCCATCCGGTGGAGTCAGCGCCATGTTGTCGATGAGGCGCGTCTGTCCCACGACCGCGGCTATCGCGACGCGAGCCGGTCCGTGAACATGGGTGAGCGGCTCAAGGCTATGGCGATCGACAATCTGCAGGTAGTCGAGGTCATCGACCTGCAATTGGGCCTCGGCTTCGGCGAGCAGTGCCGCCACATCACGCTGACCCGCCGCGACCGAGGCCTGCATCGCCCGCAAGCTCGCGCTCAGGGTGCGCGCCCTCACCCGGTCGGCGTCCGACAGGTATTTATTGCGGCTGGACAGGGCGACCCCATCTTCGGCCCGCTCGATGGGCACCCCGATCATGTCGACGGCCACCTGCAGATCGTCTACCATGCGCCGAATGATGGCGAGCTGCTGATAGTCTTTTTCGCCAAAGGCCGCGGTGTGGCACTTGGTGATCAGCAAGAGGCGATGCACCACCGTGGCCACGCCCGTGAAGAAGTGAGGCCGGCTGATGCTGCACAGGCCCTTGTCCAGAGCCGGGACCGTCACTCGCGTCTCAAAGCCCTTCGGGTACAGCTCAGGGGGCATGAACACCACGTCCAC
>JBGCER010000167.1:0-10074 GCA_045106515.1 Myxococcota bacterium | reverse complement strand
GATCCCAGGCGCTTGTGAGCGCCATGCTGCCCTGGCTTCCGGACAGAGGGACGTCGGTGTTGCCGGCCGCCCCTTGCACCAACGACACCAAGCCGGTGCGATTCCCAGATTTGGCCCGGATGCGGACGAGACCCGAACCCTTGCCGGAGGTGTAGAACACCTGTCCGATTCCACCTTCATTGGTTCGAACCGCCGGTTGGACCGAACCATCACCGGTCTCAATCGAGAGCTTGACCTCGGCTCCGGGCACCGGGAACCCAAACTCGTCGACCGTGACCACCGTGATGCGCGTGGCCGAGGTTCCGTCGTTGGGCGCCACATCGGTCTGGGGGAACAGCAGGACGTGGCGAAGCGGGTTGCCCGTCGCCGGGTTCTTCACGGTCGCGACCAGATCGACGTTGGAGTCCGGAGACGCGCTAAAGTCGACGCGGTAGTCCCCGTTTCGCAGGTCTTGCACGCCGCCTTTGACCGTCGCGCCGGTCACAGACAGCGCGAGCTCGCGCTGGTCGAGGCCTTGGCCATTGGCACCGAGAACCTTGGCGAACACCTTCAAGCCAGTGGCTCCCTTGATGAGGCGCTCCGGTTGCGCTGTGAGGGAAATCGACTGTGGACGTCCGGGCACAAGCTGGACTTCCATGGTCTCTTTTTGCACGGACGAGCCCGCGAGCGCGGCCGTGATGCTGGCCGTCGTCGGCACGTTCGACACCGCTGGCGTGAACATGGCCTCATAGAGTCCGCCACCCAGATGCTTGGGTGCGCTCACCGTGCCGCCGGTCGCCGTGAAGGTCACGTTGGCAACGCCGTCGGGGGCGCCTTCGCCGGACCAAACAGCCACGCGTACAGGGACCTGAGTGACACCGTCAGCGGGCAGGCCTCGACGGCCACCCATGACCGACAAGCGCGCCGTCTCTGGCACGCGAAGGTCGATGGCATCTTCGACCGTTTGTCCGCTTCGAACCTCGACCTTGGTCGCATCTTGCACGCCAGGCGGCACGATGACAGGCACCCGTGCGCTACCGGCGGCATTCGCCTTCACCGGACCGTACTCCCGGCCTCCAATGCGAAGAACCACGTTGGCGCCGGGGGCTGCCTGCACCGGGTAGTCCGTCTTTCCCTGGAGCGGGATGGCGATGGCCCCATAGACCTTGTCGGGGTTTCGCAGGTCGGTCGCCGTGATGAGCGCAAGCTGCGGGTAGTTCACGCGAGGTGCGACAAATCGAGCCGAGAACCGGCCGCCGCCCAAGTGGGTCAGGTTCTGGATCTGACCGGTGCTGGAACGGACGACGATATCATCGGCGCTGACGTTGCCGACGGCGTCTTCTAGGACGATGGAAACCGAGCCTTCGGTGTCCTGACCCAGGATGAGTTGCGGCGGGTTGGCAGCCATAGTCATGCCAGTGGCCGTGGGCGGACGAACCGGCAGCTTGTAGCGAGCGGAGACCGCCACCCGAGCGGGCGTGCGGCCCTTGACTTCGATGAGCGCACTGGTCGGGGCCGCCACCTTGGGGGCCTTGTAGGTAAACGCGTACACGCCGGCAGAGACCTCGGTCCATCCGGACGCTGAGCCCAAGCTCGCCGATGGTTTGAGGGTCAATCCCGTCATGGGCTTGCCATCGGGCGTGAGCGCGAGGACGTGGAGGGTGACCGGGCTGCTGCCATCGCCGATGACATCGCCAGCGGGGACAATCTCGATGAGGCCAGGCGCACTAAACATCGACGACCCGGACTGAGCCAGGGCCACGGTCGGCGTGACAAGAACGGCCGGAAGGGCGAGACCGACAAGTCCGAGTGTGAGCAGGAGTGGCCGTACCATGCGCATTTCGACTCCGAGAGTAAGCGTCGCGAAAGGTACCGCGAGGATCATCCAGTTTGTGTCAACATCAAGCCAGTCTTCCCGCCAGCGACGCAATGAAGAGTCTTTCGCTCACAAGATCTGGCGGGCCTTGACTTCGAGATAGCGGCTAAGAAGTCGCGGTGTGACGTCTTCGGGTGACGAATCGATGACCAGGGCCCCCCGTTGCCGCAGAGCTTGAAGCTGTGCTTCTCGCCGAACAAGAAGTTCGGCAGCCGCCCCTGCAGCGTAGTGGTCCGGCGCGCCAGAGCGCGGGCCATCGATCAACGACTCGAGGCCCTCATCCCTGAGCCACACGACCAGAGGAAGATGGCGGCCTACCATCGCACCGACGATGGCTTGCGTTGTGGCGGCGTTCACATCGTCCACCACCGACGTCAGCATCACGACCAAACTGCGACGGCGCACATGCTGAGCCAGCCATCGAAGCGCCTGAGCATGGTCGGGCTCCCGAAGCGACGGGAACAGGTCGTAGGTGCCTCGAATCAGGCGAGAACCAGCTCGAGCACCCCCCTTTGGAGGGAGCCAGGTTCGGATCTGATCATCGTACACCAACATCCCAACGCGATCGCCGTGGCGAAGTGCGACCTGCCCCATCATCACCGCGGCGTTGAGCGCGTGGTCAAAGGCCGTCATGGACGCACCCTGGGAGGACATCATGCGGCCGGCATCAATCAGAAAGATGACGTTCTGATTGCTCTCTTGGCCGAAGTCTCGCGTCACAAGAGAAGCGCGCCTCGCCGTCGCCTTCCAATCGATGTGGCGGTACGAATCTCCGCGTACATAAGGACGAAGGCGCTCAAATTCGTTCTCGCCGCCCGGACGCCGCTTCACACGAACGGGCGCGCGTCGCTCATCTTCGCGGGCCAAGAGTCCCCAGCTCCGAAGCTGACGAAAGCTCGGGTAGACCCTGACCAATCCCGGCACGTCAACCATGACCTGCCGCTCGAAGAGACCCAGGGGCGATGCCCAGCGCACGTACACGGCGCCAAAGGGATGCTCGCCGCGGGTGTTGACTTGGAGCTGGTAGGTCAGATCGACCGCATGACCCTTCTGGAGCCTCACCCGTCCAGGCAGGCCCTCTCGCTCGCCGGGTGCGTCGTCCGTCACGCGGCACGCCAGCGATCGATTTCCCGAAATTCGCACGGTCACATCGAAGGGACGGCCCACCGCCTGAACACTCGTAAAATGTCGTTCAACAATAATTTTCCCGCGATTCAGCAGGGCGTCAAACGCGGCGACCGCCACGATCACCACATCGAGCGCCACCATGGGCCAGGTGAGCCACGGCATCGCCAGCACCATGAGCCCCAAGGCCATGGGCACGACCGCGAGCGCGACGAGTCGGCCGGTAGGAATCACGCCCTTTCACCGCCTGGAACTGCAACATCTTGAAGGATCGTCTTTACGACGTCATCGGGGGTGATGCCCTCAAGTTCGGCGTCAGGTTGCATCAAGAATCGATGGCGTAGCACCGAGGGTGCGAGCTCTTTGACGTCGTCAGGCACCACGTAGGAGCGGCCTTCCGCTGCAGCGAGCACCTGCGCGCACAGCACCAGGGCGATCGATGCGCGTGGAGAGGCACCCAGGTCTACCGCCGGGTGTTCGCGCGTTCGCCCGACGACCTTGGCCACATAGGACAGCAGCTCATCGTCGACCCTCACGGACCGAGCCACAGCGCGCATCGCGTGGACCTGCGCCTTGTTGGCGATGGTTCGCAGGCCTGCCGCGTCCAGGTCCGAGGCATCGAATCCGTCTCGCACGTTCTTGAGCAAGGTGACCTCCACCTCCTCGGTGGGGTGGCGCACCAAGACCTTGACCATGAAGCGGTCGAGCTGGGCCTCGGGCAGAGGGTAGGTCCCCTCGCTCTCCACTGGATTTTGCGTCGCCATCGTGAAGAAGGGACGTGGAAGCTCCCGCGTTTCGCCATCGACCGTCACCTGCCGGTCGCTCATGGCTTCGAGCAGCGAGGCCTGGGTCTTGGCGGGGGCACGGTTGATCTCGTCGGCCAGCAGCACATGGGTGAAGATGGGGCCGGGATGAAACTCGAAGGCGTCTTCCTTCTGGTTGAAGATATTGCCGCCGGTGACGTCGCTAGGCATTAGGTCGGGCGTAAATTGAATCCGACGAAAGCCCACTCCCAGCGTGCGAGACACGGTCCGTGCCAACAGGGTCTTGCCCAGGCCGGGGGGCCCTTCCAGCAGCACATGACCGCCGGCGAAGAACGCGACGAGCACCGCGTGCACGACCTCCGGCTGCCCGAGCAGGACGCGCTCAATTTCATCTGAGATCTGCGCGAACACGCCGGCGAATCCGCCAACATCGTTCACCGTCTCTCCGGCGTCTACGGGGTCTTGGTGATCCGACACAGCTCCTCCACGAGCGTAAAGTCATCTTGCGAATTGGCGCCGTCTGGGGCGTCAGCGAGTTCTTGAGCGCGTGACACGAGGTCTTTCGCGCGGTCCGGCGAGTATCCGTGACGCTCTGCGGCGGCTTCGAGCGCCAGGGGCCCAAGGCGCCGCAGCCACAGCTCAGCTTGGCGAGACGCGGCGTATCGAGACGAGCCCGACCTCCGAAATCGGCGCCCAAGGGCCACCGCGTGGTCGGAGAAATGCACGCGGCCTTCCGACGGCGGATCCCTCAGCGGCCCGAAGGGGATCCCCTTCCACAAACCGACGAGCGCCAACACCGCGAGGAGCTGGAGCACAACAGGGAGCAGTCGCGCATTGGCCATGGCCCCAAACGGGGTGTTCGAAGACGGCTCACCCGCAATGGTAGCGAGCTCGAGTTTCGCATTGGGCGGGACGGACCAGAGCCCGAGCCGTTGGCCCACCGCGACTGAGCCTCCCAAGAGCGCCGCATTGGAGTCGGCCACCAGCGCCCCATTGCTCAACAGCAGGCTCTCGCTGATGCCAATCACGCCCCCCGAACCCAGGGAGACAGCCTGTACCACCACCGTTGGGTCGGCACCTTCAGAGGTCATCACCACCCAGGGCTGGCCCCGTGCCTCTGTGAAGCCGGCGCTGACTCCTCCAGGCAATATGGGAGCTGCCAAGCCGGCATCTCGCGCAACAACCGAGACCCGAACCGATTCGCGATCAACGATGGAGAGGGTTCCGAGCTCCGGAAACGCCGCCAGGCTGCCGCCGATGATCAAGACCCCGCCGTCCTCGACCCACCCACGCACAGCCAGGCCATCCTCTTCATCGAGGTAGACCTCCTGAGCGTCGAGCACCAAGACCTGGACCGATGAGTCGATGGAACGAATGCTGCGTAGACGCCAAGAAGACTCGAAGCCCCAGTCTTGGAAGAGCGCCAACAACGCCGCGTCCCCATCGGCAGCGTAGTCATCGGCCTGGGCGGGCGTTGCCGCGAACATGCAGAGCAGCATCACCAAGGCGACCGACACCAACTTCGCAGCGGCAGCCAGCACCTGAGAGGCGTCGGCCTCACGTAGGGGTCGGCCGCCCCACCGCACGCCTTCAACCGCATTCACAACGACCCGTAGCCAGGTTTGTGACTCCCGATCTCGGCGTAGGCTCCGGACGTATTCGCGGTCTGTGCGCGAGCTGTGGAGCCGGACACGACCCGAGTCACCGAGCGACCGGAGCGCAGCCCCCCGGGCCAGCAAAACCGAGTCCTCGAATCGTCCCTCCGCCAAAGCGGCCCGCGCGGCAGCGAGCAGATCTTGGGAGGGCAGATCTGGAATCTCGTCGGCATCTGGAACCACCACGATGGGCTCGGGAGCGACTTCGGTGGTGGTCGCAATCGTCGTGCGGGTGGACGTCCAGCGCATGCCAACACGGATCACCAGAAGGATCAGCCCCACAACTAGTAAAGCGACAACCAGCGCTATGGTCCATCGGACAATCTGACCGAACGCCTCGGTGATGGTCAAGTCGGGACCGCGAACCGGAGGCGGTGCGCTGGCGGCTCTTGGCGGAGGTGCCTCTGGGGGAGCTCCACTCCCATCGCATCCGGACGGGGGGGGCTCGATCCGATCAACACCATTCTGGGCGTCGCAAGCCGCTCTCAATCCCTCGCATGAGTCGGGAGCCGCCCCGTCGAGCATGGGACACCACAATTCAAGTTCGAACGTCCTCCATTCGGCGTCGGCGTCGTGGCAGAAGGCATAGGCCGGATCCGTCAATGGGCCGAGCGGACCATCGGACTCATCTGTCGCGGTGGTGCCGCAGCCCGCCAAGAGCACCCAAGCGCACAACCAGAGCCGGAAGAAGGCGCTCATCGAGGGCCCTCGATCCCCAACGCACGCAGCCCGACTTGCAGGTCCCACCCCTCCATCCGGGTGCGCACATCCACATAAAGTAGCAACCGAAAAATGGCGTAAATCGGGTGTGAAAGCAAAATTCCAGCCAGGAGGAACGGCGTCATATCGCCGAACTCTAGGGCGCCCAACGGCTGGCCTAGCTGGAGGACAAACCCGACCAAGAGCTGCCCTGAGAGCTCGCCGACCAAACCGCCCCACAGCATCAACGCCCACGGAGCGATGGCTGCCACCGTCGCCACACCCAATTGCCCGGCGGCCAACCTAGAAGATCTGCTCGTTCCCCGACTCAGCGACACTCGCTCCAAGATGGCGGTCTCCGGCAGGTACACCGTAAACGGCAAGGCGAGAACCCCCACCCCCGTACAGATCAGCACCCACGTCGCGACACTGGCCCCGACGGTCACCACTAGGCCACTGGGGCGCCGAATCGTCGACCACAACCCCTGCCGAACCGACGTGTCATCGGCGAAGAGCAGGCGTCCTCCCACGGCGGTGAACGGCGCGTGGATCAGCGGCGCCACCCCGACCGCTATCAACAGTGCGATATACTGGTAGTCATCGTAGAACGATAAAAATGAGCAAACCACAGTCGCCGGCAACACGGTGCAAACGCTCAGCCAGAGCAATGGGCGCGCTCTCTCACGAATGAACCGGAGGGTCAGATCGAAGACCTCGAACGGCCCCCGAGGGCGCAGCGCCACACGACACAGGTTCGGGTTCATGACCGACCCCACCGGATGCCGACCCAGACCCACAGCACGATCACCAGCGCACCCGCGACTCCGAAGGCGATTTTCAACGGCAGCCACAAGGGCGCAGAACTCCAAAACCCCTCGATCGCAGCGGCCACCACGAGCATCGCAGCGGCTCCCAACACGAGCCGGTATAGATCTCCGCTAGCGTGCCGGAGCGCGCCCATCCGAGTACGTCCCCCGGTCACCACTAAGGCCCAACCCAGGCGCAATCCTCCCGCACCGGAGATGGCGATCCCCGTGAGCTCCCACGGCGTATGGCCCACCGTGAAGTCGGTCAGGTTCCAACCCAGGCCCCGCGACCACAAGAAGCCTTCGACCGTGCCAAGAATTAGTCCGTTATAGATTAGGTAAAACGCCGAACCCAGGCCCGCGAGGGCGCCGGTAGCAAAGCACCGAAACGCGATGCCCACATTGTTCCACACGTAGAATCCGGCCATCGAGGCGTCTTCGCCCGCCGACCGTTCGATGGTGTCGGCGTACATGGCCTCCATCTCGACGAGCTGCCCCTCCGACAACACGGACCCGGCGAAGGAAGGCTCCAGTAGCCCGCCTAGAATGCCCACAAAGAAGGGCACATAGAAGAGCAAGTGAGCGGCCAACACAAAGGCCCACTGACGGCGCACCGCCTTGGGAAAGCCGATGAGCAGGTCGTAGACCACAGACAAGCCCGCGCCTTGCTTGGCCCCGTACAGCCGATTGTGGGCCCTGCCGGCCAACCCATCGAGGTGATGCAACACATCGTCGGGCAGGCCCAACGCCTGGGCGCGGGCCAAATCGGCGCTCACGTCTCGGTACAGCGAGGCCAGGTCCGACCAATGGGCCGCGTTGCCGACCCGGTTTTTGGACAGCAGCACCTCCAGTTGATCCCAGCTGGGCTTACGCCGCTCCACAAAGGTCTTGCGAACCTCGAAGGTCTTGGCGAGCTGTTTGGACACCGGGCTCAACGGTCACGCCCCGTGGCCCGCGCATAAGCCAAGACCAACACCCGCTCCCACGTCGGAGCCTGGACCCCGGTACGCTCCGACAAGGCCGGACCGAAGAGCTCGGCCAACTCCTCACAACGCTCCGCAGAGAGCCTCGGCCTGCGCCGGATGAATTCCTCGAGGATCCGCAGCTCTTCCGCCGAGAGCACGACTGCCGCAGGCAACTCCTGGCGCTCCTCTTCGGTGACCGGTGGCTCGATCACCAGCGAAGACCGCATCCTCTGCCCCGTATCGACCACCACGACGGTTCCCGCCGCCAGATCTCCAATCCGCCGCAGTTTCGGGTCGAGCACCATCGTCAACAGGGCCACCCCGAACGTGGGCACGGCCAAGGTGGAGCCCAAGGGCGCCCAAATCGGGAGGTAGTCTACGGCGCGAAGTAGGTTTCTAAGCACGATGTCAGGAACCCGAGCCGGGCTGCCGTCCACCCGCAAGACCCGCAAAGACATGACCATCTTTCCCGGAGTGCGGCCCCCAAGGGCGATCTCAAACACGATTCCGTACACCCACTCCATGGCGAATAGCAGCACCAGCAACAGGCCCACGCCCGGGCCTTCCACCGTTTCTAGGTCGACCTGCGCTACCAGGGTCAGCACGACCGCAAACGCCACCACCACCGCGACCCGAATGGCCGTGTCTACTGCCCACGCGATCCCGCGGCGCCCGGGACCGGCGAGCTGGTACCGAAAGCGCACCCGCTCGGGAGTTTCGACGTACGATCTCGTATCGAGCAGGCCCAGGACCCCTCCGCAGGGTGGCTGTGTACCCGATTCGAGCGACGCACTCCAGCGGAGCGTTCAAGGGCCGACACACAAGACCAGACACGCCGACACAGCACCTCAATGACGCGCGAGTTGCGCCACCGCGGTGCTAGAGTACAGAACGCTCAGACTCTCTCGCGAAGGAAGGCCATGCGCCGCTCCAATATCTTGCTTGCTCCCTCGATTCTCATCGGCCTGGCCACGACGGTGTCCTTGGCGTCAGACCGGCCATCCGTGTCGGTCGACCCCAGCACCGCTGCCGATTCGGACATCTCCGGGGACAATGTCAGGGTCGATCAAGGAATTCGGCTGAGCCGGATCGACCTGCTCGACGCCTCTGGGTCCTGGTACCGGGCCCCCTGGTCGCCCGACGTCTGGGACGTGCAGCTCGCACCGCGTCCATCCTTCTCTGGCTCCGATAGCTGCGTCGCCGTGGCCTCGAATCCGGACCTCGACAGCGGCGCTCCGGTGGACGTCGCTGGGGTCTCGTACCGAATGGGTGCGACCGACGCCGACTATGCCGCAACTCTGGCGAGCGACAGCACCACCGACTTACCCGAGACGCTGTCCTACGCCGAAGGCGCGTGGCTGTTGACCCGGGGCGCCACCGGTGGGACCGCCGACTTCGAGCTCACCTGGCTCTACGCCGACGGCACTCAACGCACGGTCACCGTTCCCGTCTGGGACGCCTCCATCACCGGAGCCTCTCGCGATCGCTCGGCCACCGATGGTAGCTGGCAAGCCACAGGATGGACGGGCCTTAGTACCGAATCGGGATGCGACGCGGGTGCGGACTCCCTGTGGATCTCCAACCCAGAGCCCGCGCAGACCGTCGTCTCCATCCAGGCCCACTATCCGCAAGCCGGCTCCGCCACGCTCACAGGCCCGCTTGCCCTAAACATCAGCTCGGACGTGGTTGATCTTGAGAGCACGTACGCGTTCCGCGGCTCGTGGACGGACAGCGGCAGTGTCGACGCTGGCGTCAACGCCCTTTGGTACGAGGTGTCGTGGATCGAGGATCGCGTGGACGACAGTGAGATCTCGATCTCACTGTCCTGTTCCGACGACGGAAACTCCTGGTACGACCTTGGAGAACCTCTGGGCTCTGTGTGGGGCGATGACCCCGAGAGCACCCGCCTCAACCCGGTCTGCGAAGGCCGCTTTGTGCGGTATCAGGTGGTGCTAACGGCGCAAAACGAGACCTCGCCGGTGCTCGAAGAGCTCACCTTCTACTACGATCTCGACGAAGACATGGACGGCTACGGCGCCCTCGGCCTCGCCGGACCTGTGGACTGCGACGACCTCAACACCGATGCCTTCCCCGGCGCCTTTGATGTGTGCGGAGATGGTCTCGACGCCAACTGCGACGGCGTTGGCGGCCCCTTCGGCGATGAAGACGGCGATGGACGCTCCTGGACCGACGAGCAGCGCGCAG
>JBGCER010000166.1:0-4563 GCA_045106515.1 Myxococcota bacterium | reverse complement strand
CCCCGTCCAGAAGTCGCGGATCTCCGGCAAACTCACTGCGTTTTCGCTCGACCATCCGCCCGGTGATGTCTAGGCGTCCTGGCTCGTGAGCCACAGACTCTAGAAGGTCGTCTAGGAACCAAGGTTTTCGACCATAGTCGGCCATTACGACTGCGTTCCACACGGTACACGCCATCTGGAGCGTGGCCTGGAGCTGCGACTCGGACGCGCGGCGAATGCCAGGAACGAGGGGCTCAGCAAAGCGTAGCAATGCTTGCGACACCTTGGGCCATTGGCCCACTGGCTTGTTGCGGAGCCCCAACGCACCATGTCCGTCGTGATTCCCGGCGCCTCGACAGGGCCGAAGTGCGACGCCATGGACCCGGCCACGTGCTCGACGCCCGGAAGGGTGGGTGCAAAAACGACCTTGACCCCCACCCCCTTTAGCGCTTGATTCAGCCGCTGCACAAGGGCCCGGTCCGACGTGAGCACTCGCTTCGGCCGGCTCGGCGAGCCTGGCGGAGGCGGAGGCGGATCGGTGAACGCTGACCCGAGGACCGTCCACAAGGACTGGCCTTTCACCAGCGGACCCGCAGCCCGAATCAACGCATCTCCGCTCTCTACGACCAGGAGCATGCCCTCGGTCTCGACACCGTCGATCGTCCTGGGCATCTGCACCAGCGCGACCTCCCATGCGTTGAGACAGATGGGCAGGCGGGCGAGGAAGACGCAAAACCCGCGGTTGCGGCTCCAACGGCGGCCGGTAGCCGATGGTCGATATGGCCCCTAAAGCTATCGATTCGTAGATCCGAGCGAGGAGCGGCAACCTGGAGGTTCCGTGACTCGACCGATCCGTCTCATTCTTGTGCCCATCTTGTGGACGGCGGCGTGTACCGCCGATCTGACCGCTGTCGAGCTGGGGCCCGCAGCTCCGCTCACGACCGATACCCTGCGACTCAACGTGGGCGACGCCGACGTCAGCGTGACCTGGAGGGTCGACGGCATCGAGGTGCAAGACCTTCGTGGCGCCCTGGAGGTCGATGCCGAGCGCACCACCCGTGGCGAGACCTGGACCGCCCAGGTGTGGGGACGCCTCGACGCGAATCGCGAGACGCTGCCCGACGCGATCTTCGAAGCCGTCATCGGCAATACCGCGCCTACCGTCACCTCTGCGGCGATCTCACCAGAGGCCCCAAAGAGCAATGAGGACCTGGAGATCACCCTCGCAGGTGACGACGCCGACGGCGATGCGTTGTCCTGGCGCGTGGAGTGGCTGCGCGACGGAGAGATCGTCAAGAACCCAGATGGACAGACGCTGGACGCCGACCTCACCACCCGTGGCGAGACCTGGACCGCCCAGGTGTGGGCGAGCGATGGGGACCGCGAGTCGGACCCCACCGAGGTCTCGGTGATGATCGACAACGTCGCTCCTGTCGCCCAACGGGTGGTGATCAATCCAGCCGACGCCTTTGAGGACACGGAGCTCATCGCCTCCCCCACGGGCACGGACGCCGACAACGACGCCATCTCGTGGACCTTCGCCTGGTTCGTAGATGGGGTCGAGGTCGATGGCGTCACCGCCGATCGCCTGGACGGCGTCTCCTTCAGCAAAGCACAAGTCGTAACGGTGGAAGCCACACCGGACGACGGCTTCGTGGACGGCGCCCCCGTCCTCTCTGCGGCGACGCTCATCGGCAATACACCGCCGACCGCCACGGGCGCCGCCATCCAGCCCGCCGCCCCCACCGAGACCGACACGATCTTCTGCGTGGGCGAGGGCTTCGTGGATATCGACGGTGACGTCGCCAACTGGCAGGTCGCGTGGACCGTCGACGGCGCTGCGGCTGGCACCGCCCTAACGCTGACCGGAGCCGACTTCGCGCGAGATCAGGAGATCGGCTGCACTCTGACGCCCTTCGATGGCGAGGATACCGGCCCATCTGTGACCGCAGCACCCGTGACGGTGCTGAACACCGCTCCGGTGCTCGCCTCGGCGACGATCGACCCGGCAGCACCCGTCACCACAGACGCGCTCTCGGCCGTGCTCGGCGCTGCCACCGACGTGGACGAGGACGATGTCTCCTACGCCTACGCCTGGACCATCGACGGCGTATCCGCCGGCACAGACCCAACGCTGGCTGCCTCGGCCTTCGCCCGCGACCAGGTCATCGGGCTGACCCTCACCCCCACCGACGGCACCGATGCGGGCGCCCCGGTGATCGCCGCCGCCGTCACTGTGCTCAACAGCGCACCGGTCGTCTCAGGCGCGACGCTCTCGCCGACCGCCCCCGCCACCGACGACGCGATCAGCGTCGCGGTCACGGCCGCCGATGCAGACGCCGACGCCATGACCTACGCCTACACCTGGAGCGTGGACGGGATCGAGGTCAGCGGTGAGACCTCAGCGACCCTGCCGTCGAGCGCCTTCGTCAAGGGCGAAGATGTCTCGGTAAGCGTCGTCGCGCGCGATGGCACCGACGCCAGTGTTGCGTTCGTCTCCTCGGCGGTGACCATCGTCAACACCGCCCCGACGCTGGCCTCCGCCAGCCTCTCGCCATCGACCGTTCGCGAGGGCGACACCCTCACCTGCACACCGGACGGCTTTGACGACGTAGACGGCGATTCCGCCAGCTATGACTACGCCTGGACCGTCGACAGCGTGGACGCCAGCGTGACGACCGCGACCTTGGACAGCTCCGCGTTCAACCGGGGCCAAGAGGTGGTCTGTACCATCACCCCGACGGACGGCACGGACTCGGGGACGCCGGTCAGCACGAGCGCTGTCGAGATCGCAAACACCCCGCCGGCCCTGACCGCCGTCGGCCTGTCGAGCACCACCCCCAACACCGACGACGACGTGGTCGCCACCGCCGCCGGCGTGAGTGACGCGGATGGCGACGTTGTGAGTCTGACCTGGGCCTGGACCGTGAACGGGAGCCCAGCGCGCTCGTTCACCGGCACCTCCCTCACCGACACCCTGCCTTCGAGCGCCACAACCAAGAACGATCTCGTCGAAGTCACCGTCACGCCAGCTGACGATGCGGACAGCGGCACCGCCTTGATCAGCCCCACCGCCACCGTGCAGAATTCAGCACCGGTGATCACGTCTGTGACGGTCTCGCCGTCCGACGTCTACACCGCCACGGACGTCACCGCCTCGGTGTCTGCGACCGACGCGGATGGCGACAGCCTGACCCCCACGTGGGTCTGGAAGGTCAACGGGAGCGCCGTTTCTGAGACCAGCGATACGCTCGCGAGCTCGAACTTCAGCAAGGATGATGTTGTCACCGTCGAAGCCAGCGTCTCCGACGGCGCTGACACGTCGAGACCCGTGGCCAGCAGCGGCGTCACTGTGTTGAACACGGCTCCCGTGGGCGGCTCGGCTTCGCTGACCGGCTCCACACCCGATGACAACCTGGTCTGCAGCGTCGCCACAGCCCCGACGGACGTCGACGGGGACACGCTCACGTACACCGTGGCGTGGGAGCTCGACGGCGCGGCTTGGACGGGTTCAGTCACCACCGGAACCGAGTCCGGCGACACCATCTCGTCGGCGGACACCACCTGGGGCGACGAGTGGCAGTGCTTCATCACCGCGGACGACGGCGACGACACGATCGAGATTGAGAGCACAGTCCAAGGGATCATCCCCGTCGCACCCGACGTCGAGCGGGGCACGACCGCCTCCACGACGCCGTACAGAGGCGGCACGACCGCGGTCACGTCCACCACCACCGATACGTGCGGCAGCGGCGAGTTCCTCGTCGGCCTACAAGGCGAGCTAGTCAGTGGCAATGTCTTCGCAGGACTGGCTACCCGATGTGCACCCTTCGAGGTCAGCTGCGATATCGACGATTGTATAGTTGAGACCGGCGCTATTACGACAGGAACCATGCGAAAAGGCACCAACGGAAACAGCGTCGAGACGCGGGACTGCGCCGATGGACAGGTGCTGACCGGGTTCGTGGGCCGATCTGGCTCGATCACCGATCAGCTCACGCTGCGATGCCAACCCATCGACGTCACCTACGACGGCACGAGCTGGAGCGCGGACGTGGGCACCGGCTCCACCGACCTCAGCGCGATGGGCGGAACAGGCGGCGGGGCGTACAGTCGCTCGGACTGCACCAGCGGGGCGGCAGCCATGCAGGTCGATCACGCGTGGAGCAGCAGTGGCTACATCGGCTTCAGCCTGGCTTGCCGCGTGCCCGAAGCGGTCGAGTAGGTCCAGGACAGGCTCGGGGCCGTGCACGCCCCGAGCCTCTACGTCATCGTGACCCCAGCACAACGCCTCACCGCTCCGGCACCGCCGGTGGCACCTCTGGCCAGGTGACGATCTGCCGAAACGAAAGGCTAATCCTGGGCTCCATCGTGTCGGTCCGCCGCATGGAATGCAGCCACTCCCCCTGCATGGCCGAGGGCATGAACAGCATCGAGCCGGGGGGCAGCGAGATCTCCGCATAGTGAAAGCCATCGCCGACGGCCGCGCGGAGCTTGAGCACCCGCTCGACCCCCAGACTCACAATGCTGACACCGGTGTCCGGGGCGAGGATGTCGGTGTCGTCGTGGTGCCAACCAATGCTG
>JBGCER010000165.1:0-6999 GCA_045106515.1 Myxococcota bacterium | reverse complement strand
GGCCGCTGGGGTACAACGGCCCATGCAAACTTCGTTGGACCTGAAATCGGCAACGGCTCCAAGCCCATTGCCCCTCCTCACCGACCCTCGGGCTCCCAGCGCGCCCACGTGGTTCCATCGTGTGGCAGACGCGGTGGCATTGCGCTGGTTGAATGACCCGCGGGACGTGATCCTGACCCGGCCGCTGGCCGAGGTCTTCGTCTTCGTGCTGCCGTTCACCATCGCCCTGTTCTTGGTGCCCACCTGGGCCCTGGTGGTGATGGGTCCGCTGTACCTGGCGCATGTGTTCGCCAACTACGCGGGTCGGATCGTCCTGGGGCTTCACGCGGTGACCCACCGGCCCCTCTTTCGCCGCAAGGTGAGGTGGGCCGACCGGATCTGGACCCATGTGATGCCGGTCTTCGTCGGCATGCCGCCGTTCGCCTACTACGCCCACCACCGGATGATGCACCACCGCGAAAACGTGAGCGAGAGCGACCTCTCGGGCACGGCCGAATACCGCCGCGACAGTCCGCTACACTTCGTCCATTACTGGATTCGGTTCGCCATTTTCGGGTATTTTCATCTCACGTCTTGGTTGATGCGACGCGGCCATCGCGGCGTGGCGGTGCGCATCCTTGCGTGGTCGGCGCTGTTCTACGGCGTCGTCGGCATCGGGCTGTGGTTCGCCTTCTGGCCCACCCTCATCTCCTTCGTCATCCCCTACCTACTCCTTCGCTTCTTCTTGATGGCCGGGAACTGGTCCGAGCACGCGTTCGTCGATGTGCAAGACCCCACGAACAACTACCGAAACAGTACGTGCTTGATGAACACCGGGTACAACCATCGGGCGTACAACGCTGGATACCACCTGGTACACCACATTGTTCCGGGCCTTCACTGGGCCGAGCACCCGGCGTATGTGGAAGACCACTTGTCGGACTTCGCGGACAATGACGCGATCCTCTTTGACGGCGTGAGCAGCAACCAGCAGATCTGGTGGATGCTCATGACTGGCAACTACGAGTTCTTGGCGTCAAAACTGGTGGATGTTGGAAGTCGACGTCCTGAGCTGGCCGACAAAGTCGCGTTTTTGCAGAGCCGGGTGCGGGGCCAACGAGGCGTTCGAAAGGGCATGCTGGAGCGCCGCGAGGCCGCGGTCGGCGTGCCAGCCGGACCGGGCATTGGGTGATCGGCGCGGACGTGCTCTACTAGGGGCATGAGTCAGAAGACCCACGCCGCTCGGCTGCTCGATACCCTGTCGATTCCCTACGACCTCATCGCCTACGACGTCGATGACCATGATCTCTCCGCCGGGACGGTCGCCAAGAAGATCGGTCTGCCCGTCGAGCAGGTGTTCAAGACGTTGTGTTTGAGGGGGGAGCGCCACGGTCTGTGCTTCGCGGTGGTGCCCGGTAGCGGGCGCGTCGACCTCAAAGCCGTGGCTCGGGTTCGGGGGGAGCGCAAAGTCGAGCCGGTCGCGGTCAAAGAGCTCCTAGGTCTCACGGGATCGGTTCGCGGTGGGGTGACGGCTTTGGCGCCAAAGAAGGTGCTGCCCGTGTTGGTGGACGAGTGGATCGAGGTCTACGACCGCGTCAGCGTGTCCGCTGGAAAGCGGGGACTGCAGATCGTGCTCAAGCCTGCGGATTATGTGAGCGCGGCGGGGGCCATCGTGGTGCCGATTCAGGCTTGACCGCCGCGACGCTGACGTCACGATTCGGGGTGCGGCATCACACACCTGAAGAGACGACTGGCGTACAACGCCGACCTTCGACGTGGCCCATGGTTTGCAGACACCTTGGCGCTGACCCGGAGTGTTCCATGGTTCTGTCTACCGCTCTCTTCCTGCTGCTGGGCGCATCGCCCGCGTCTGCGGTCCCTGCTCCGGATTGCTTCTTGGACTATTCTGGGGTCGTGCCCAGCTCCGAAGCCCTGGATGTACCGATCGACACGTTGTTTCGGGTGCAGCTGCAAGGCCTGGCGTGCTCGCAGGACCCCCTCGTTGTGACCTTCAATGAGGCGGGCCAAGACCTAGCTCCCATCGAAGTGGTGTTGGACGTGGAGCTGGGGTGGATCTCGTTTCCGGAGCTAGAGCTGAAGGCCAACACGGCCTACAGCGCGCGTTTTCAGCATCCAGATGGCCAGTTCATCACCCAGTTCACCACGGGGAGCGCCATGGCGCTACCGCCTGTGGCGCCCAATGTGATCGTCCGGGACGCCTATGCGCGGAACCCGGTCGAAGGCAGCCCTCGAGCGAGGATCAGCGCTGAAGTGCAGGCCTTCACCGGCGATGACTCTGGGAATTCCACCCTGATCTTCTTTACTCCGGATGGTCTGGAGTTGGAGTATCAGTCGCCCAATGGCCGCGTAGATCGTTCTCTATCCTGGATAGAGGAGACGACGCCCGAGGAGGCGTGCGTGACCGCCATCACCGTCAACCCTGCCGGCGAGTCGAGCGCGCCCACCGAGGCCTGTGCGCCGGTGCAAGTGTGGGCCGCCGAGTCCGTCGATATCAGCGCCTCCGGGTGCAACTGCTCCTCCTCCTCGTCCGGCGGGGTCGGGTGGATGCTTCTCGGCCTTATTCCAGCCCTCATCATTCGTAGGAATCGCTCATGATCGCGTTGTATTTGCTCGCATCCTTCGCCTCCGCCGATCGGGCGGGCAACGATGCTCCCCAAGAGTGCAGGTTCGACTTCGTGGGGGTGGTGCCCACATTCGGTAGCGCTGCTGTTCCCACAGACACTCTGGTGCGCGTGCTGCCCCAAGGAGAGGCCTGCGGGGAGGACGAGATCGCGCTGGTGGTGACCGAGGCGGGTGTGGTGCAGCCAGAGCTGTCGATCAGGGGCGTGTCGGGATCGTGGGCGGAGTTCCCCAGCGTTGAGCTCAAGGCAGAAACGACCTACCGCCTTGAGTTTCGCACGTTCAACAACGAGCTCATCGTCGACTTCACGACGGGAGTCGCCCCGTCGGTGGCGCCTCTCCCCCCGGCCTTCCGCATCGACTCGATTGGAGCGGTGGAGACCGAGGGGCAGATCGGGGTGTTTATGGACGCCCAGTTCACCGCTGATGTGAAGGATCCCTCTGGCAATTCGACGTTGCGGCTCTTCTTGGATGATCGCTTTGATCGGCACTTCGGAACCGCCGAAGGCAAGAAGGTCAACGCGGTGCTTTGGGTGGAGCAGACCGTTCCGTCGGAAGTGTGCATCTCCGCGGTCACCGTAGGTCCCAACGGAAACGAGAGTGAGCCCACCGTGGATTGCGCAGAGCCGACGTACACTTTCCTTGACGACCCGATTGGGGGCAACTCGGGTTGCAATTGTTCTTCCTCAGGCGGCTCCGCGTGGTGGCTGCTAGGCTTGGCTCCAGTGGTGCTGCTCGGTCGTCGGAGGCGCTAATGCGCTGGGTCTCGTTCTTACTGCTGGCCGCCGCGTGTTCCGGCGACGATGTCGAGCGCGTGGACCCGCTCGAGGGGCTCTGTGGAGAGTGGTTCGACGCCACCGGTGAATTGGCCTGCACCCACGCCATCCCGGACCCGGACTGGTGGGCGCGCATGTCGGTGCCCGCGGATGCCATCGACATGCGAAGGACCACCAAGTATTCATTGAGTGTATCGGCTGATGATGCGGTTCCTTCCTTGTTTGTGAACCCGAATCAGTACAAGCTTCATTGGGACTTCATCCAGGACGTCTTCGCCGAGGAGTTCGCTGGGGTCCACCGGACTCAGTACGCTGAAATGGTACTTGATCCTAGTAATCGTCGGTTCTACACCGGGAATGTCAGCGAGTATGTCAACGCCGACGGCAGCACCAGTTTTGGGTTCACCGTGTGGGATGATCGGGGAGACCTGGAACGCACGCTCACCTATGAAGATGCGCTGCGGGTGTACCAGGAGCTCAACCCTATGTTTGGGGCCTCGGACCTGATGTTTGTCACAAGCTCGCAGGGGCAACGAGCGACGGTGGGCAACTGGCCAGAGGCGCCTTTTGTGGTGCGGGGTCAGGACCGGATCACCTATGAGGCCTACACCTTGGCGCACACCTTTGGCCGGGTCCGCTTTCAGACGGTTGAGACGCTGCCAGAGGCCACGGCCCAGGCTGCCTTTGGCTACCAAGACCTGTTGGTGTTGGACCAGGCGCCGTTCGACGTGGAGCGGCTCTTCGCTGGGGCGGTCACGGGCACACGACAGGGCGAGCTGTCGCACTTGAACGTGCGTGCTTCGGCGCGATCGGCCCCAAACTGCTTTGTGGCCCTGCCCTTCGATGCTCTGGAGCGGTTCGAGGGAGAGCTGGTGCGGTTCGCCTGTGAAGAGGACCGGTACACCATCGAATTGGCGGATCCCGATGAGGCGGAAGCCTACTGGGCACAGATCCGACCCGAGCCATTGACGATGTCCGAACCCGTCTTGACCGAGGTTGCGTTCGTGGGGTTGCTCGACCTGGACACGGCCACCGCCGCCCATCGACGCGACGCCGTACGAACCTACGGTAGCAAGGGCAGCAACCTGGCGACCCTGTACCAGCGCATCGATGCAGACTTGCAGTTAGATGGCTTTCTGATTCCATTTTGGGCGTATGGGCAGCACGTCCGGGCAGCCGAGTGGTCCGTCGACTTGGGCCAAGGCGCAGCGCCCGCCACGTTCCAAGAGACCCTCGACGCCTGGCACGATGACCCTGTCTTCTTGTCGGATGGGCGCGTGAGGACCGAGCGATTGTCCGCCCTGCGAAAGGCGATACGCGACTCGGAGCCAGACCCGGACCTCGTGGCGGCGTTGGCACAGCGGATCGAGCAGCAGTTCGGCAATACGACGACCATGGTGCGATTCCGTTCCTCTTCCAATGCCGAAGACGCCTTGGCGTTCTCTGGAGCTGGCATCTACGACTCCACGAGCGTGTGCGCGGCCGACAGCTTGGATGATGACGACACCGGGCCCAGCCACTGCGATCCCGACCAAAAGAGCGAGCGTACGATCGAGCGTGGCTTGCTCAAAGTGTGGTCGTCGCTGTGGGGCTCTGGCGCGTGGGAGGAGCGGGACTGGTATGGGCTCGACCACCGGCGAGCGGCCATGGGCATCTTGGTGAATACGCGGTCCAAGAACGAGCGCGCGAACATCGTGATGTTCACGGCAGACCCGTCTCGCGACGATGATCGGGTGCTGGTCAATGCCCAGCTCGGGGAGCTCGACGTGGTGTCCTCCGCGCCCGGTGTGTTCCCCGAACAGACTCGCCTGACCTTGGGGCCGACGGGTCGGGTGACCGAGATTGATCGGGTTAGGGCCTCCTCGGAAGCGCCGGGTGGAGGCAAGGTTTTGTCTGACGACCAGCTGCGGTCCCTCGGTGAGGCCGCCTTTGCATTCGCCAACGATCTACCCATCGACGAGACTGTGCCCACGGGTCGTGATGTACTGATCGACTCCGAGTGGAAAGTGCTCGAAGATGGACGGCTGATCGTCAAGCAGTGGCGGCCGTTCTTGCGCTAGGGAGCGAGAATGAAGTGGGCTGGAAAACGCGTCGTGATCACCGGCGGAGCGTCCGGCTTGGGCTTCGCCATTGCCAAGGCGGTGGCCGGCAAGGGGGCGAGCCTCGTCCTGACCGATGTGCGCGCCGACGCGCTCTCGGCGGCGGCAGGTCAGCTCGAAGCGACGGGCGCTCAGGTGCAGACGGCGGTGGTCGACGTGAGTGACTCGGAAGCCGTCGCGGCCTTTGCGGCCCAAGCTGCAGATGATGGTCCCGTCGACATGGTGGTGAACAACGCCGGCGTTGCCGTGGGCGGTGTGCTCGCCGATACCCCGCCCAAAGACTGGGACTGGGTGGTGAGCGTGAACCTCCTCGGCGTGGCCTATGGCTCCCACGCCTTCATCCCTGCGCTACGCCGAGATGGTGGGGGAGTGCTCGTCAACATCGCCTCTGCGTCGGCCTTTGGCGGCGTGCCGGGTCTGGGAGCCTATGAAGCCACCAAGGCTGCGGTGTTGTCGTTGAGCGAGACGCTCGAAGCGGAGCTGCGGGCCGACCACATCCAGGTGCACTGCGTATGTCCCGGCTTCGTGCCCACCGGATTGATGGATGAAGCCAGGTTTTCGTCGGACGTGCCCGATGTACGTGACAAGGCGCGGCGGGCGCTCTTTCCCGAGGGCCGCCACCCCGATCAGGTGGCCGCGGCGCTGCTCAAGGCCATCGACCGAAAACGCTTCCTGGTGACGGTCTATCCAGAGGGGCACGCGGGCCGCTGGTTCCGCGGGGCCCCAGAATGGATCCGCGGGGATCTTCGTCAGCGCATCCTGCGCAAAATCTCCGGCGTAGTGGGGTCGGAGTGACGGTGCCCAGCACCGAGCGCATCTGCATTATCGGTGCGGGGCCGGTGGGGTTGGCCGTGGCCAAGGCGTTGGGGGAGTCCGGGGTGGCCTACACCCACCTGGAAGCGACGGATCATGTTGGGGGAAACTGGGCTCACGGCGTCTATGAGACGGCGCACATCATCAGCAGTCGGAAGACCACCGAGTACCCGGACTGGCCCATGCCTGCCCACTGGCCGAACTTTCCAAGCGCCCAGCAAATGAAGGCGTACTACGAGGATTTTGCTGCAGCTCACAGCCTTGGTCAGCACATCCGGTTCACCGCCCGCGTCACCGCCGTTCGGCCGGATGGGTCGGGGTGGAGCGTCGAGTGCGAGGGGGCGGAACCTGAACACTACCGAGGGGTGGTTGTCTGCAATGGCCATCATTGGGATCGGGTCTTGCCGGAGTGGGCGAGCGACTTCTCAGGCACGGTCTTGCACAGCAAAGACTACAAGCGGCCGGATCAGCTGCGCGGCCAGCGGGTGCTGGTGGTGGGGGGCGGCAACTCGGGGTGCGACCTGGTGAGCGAGGCGGCTCGTGTTGCATCCGGCGCGGACTGGAGCTTGCGTCGCGGGTACCACTTCCTTCCGAAGACCCTGCTTGGCGTGCCGACCGTCGAGCTCATGACGCCGTGGATGCCCGTGGCCGTCCAGCGGATCGTGCTGTCATTGGCTGTGCGCCTGACGCTT
>JBGCER010000164.1:0-18515 GCA_045106515.1 Myxococcota bacterium | reverse complement strand
ATGCCGCTTTAACCAGGATCGAACGTGCATTTTGAATGTTAGAAAGCGCTTCAGCCTCGGCCAGGTCCAGCTCCGCAACCCGAGCGAGAGCGTCGGGTGCAAGGGTCGATGCAGCCCGCGCGGCGTCGGTGGCCGTCTTGAGGAGCTCGGCGATCGCAGCGGTCTGCGCCTGTGCCTCTGCCAAGGTTGTGGGCGCCGACTCAACCGCAGCCTGCGCTTGCGCCTGCGCACGCTCGACGTCGGCGACGTGGTCCGTCGCCGTTGCCATCAGCGCAGCGAGACCTTCATCTGTGCGACCGCCGATCGCCTCGACGGTCGCTTGCTGCGCCTGTGTCGCGGCTGCCAGGAGATCGCCAAACCGCCCGAGCATCTCCTTCAAGGCGGACCGCGTCTCACCGATGGAGCGCTGGTCTTCGAGGTAGGCCTTCGCCCGCTCGCCAAGGTCGGCGGCGCGGTCGCGCCACGCCTTCACCCCGTCTTGGGCCTCCACAGCGACGCCACGTACGGACTCTGCTGCAGCCTGCACTGCTACGAGATCCTCGCCTGCACCGTCCAGGGCGGCCCTAGACGCCCCCACGCGTTCGCCGTGGGACGCCAGCGCCCCCGTCAGCTCGACAAACTCGCCCCTCAAGGCCTCATCATCGATATCGCCAAACACACCCGTCAGGTCTTCGAGCGCGGCGTTCGCCTTCTTCAGGACTCGCTCAAAGGCCGTGCACGCCTCGGTTGCCGACCGACGAGCGGCACGCAATCCCTCTGCTTGCGCAGCGTTGGCCCCTTCCACCGCCTGGCCCAACGCGAGCTGGGCGTCTGCCACAGCCGCACTCGCGGCCGCTCTCTCCGGGGCGGTAGCCCAGAGCAACGTCGCCTCTGGATCGGCTTCAATCGCCTCCGCGTCTGGCAAGGCCTCGAGATCCGCGGCCAGCACCTGCCTCGCCTCCTGCAAGGCCGAGGCTGCGGCCTCCACCTGTGGGGAGGACGCCCCACCTTGGGTCGCCTCGATAGCCGCTAGCGATGACTCCATCAAAGCCTGCATAGAGGGCGCCCATTCACCGAGAACCGACGTCGCCTCCCTCAGGGCCGCCTGCCGTTCTTGGTGCGCCTTGTCGGCGTCCTGCACCGCTTGCTCCAGCGACACCGTCTCCGCCTCGACACCCGTAGCCGCCTCTTCAGCCTGACCGAGCGAAGCCGCCACATCATCGGAGCCCTGGATCGCCTCCACAGCGTGCAGCAACGACGCCCAAGCGGCCTCTAGTTGGGCTCGGGCGGCCACCACGGACGCATCCGAGGCGGCCTCGGTCGATGCCAGCAGCTCCGCGGAGCGTGCAGCGCCCTCCACGATCGCCGCGCCCTGCTCCATGGCCTTGGCTCGCTGCTCCGCCGCTTGCTGCGCACCCGCCCGAGCCGATGCCGCTTGCTCTAACGCCGCTTGTAACGCCGACACAGCGTCATCGAGGCCCATAGCCAGAAGCAGTACCTGGTCCACCGCAAGCTGCGGCTCGTCCTCATCGATCTGCACGTCTGCAGCGACAAGCTCGGCCGCCGCCTGGACCGCCTCAACCCGCTCGACGAGCTCTGTCTCCGGAGGACCGGCGTCCTGGAACGCGGTCGCTTGGGCCACAACCTCGTCCGCCCGCGTCGCGGATCGTGTCTGCGCTTCGGAGATCTGAGTGCGCGCTGCGTCTAGTGCTTCGGCCTTCGCCTTCGCTTCGGACGCATCTCGCTGCTCCCGCTCCTGTACCGCCCGCTCTGCAGCCTCTTTGGCCAGCGAAACGGCGGCCTGGGCACGCTCGCCAGCCACCTGGACCCGATCCCGCAGCTCCTCTCCTGTCGCTTCATCCTCCGCCGCGTCGAGACTCTCAAGCGCTTCTTGTGCACCCGAAAGTGCCGCTTGAACATCAGCTAGGGCCAGCTGTGCCGCTTCGACCGGGCCCCCCTCGGCCTCTTGGGCGCGCTCCACGGCGGCTGAGACCTCATCACGGGCCGATTCGGCAACGCGAACCACCTCAGTCGCCTCGGCGCGGAGCGCAGCGAGCACCAACGCGAGCGCCGCAGCCGCTTCTTCTGCGGCCTTCGCTGCCGCCGCCTCTTCCGCTGCCTTCGCCGCCGCCGCCTCTTCCGCGGCCTTCGCTGCCGCTGCTTCTTCTGCCGCCTTCGCCGCCGCTGCTTCTTCTGCCGCCTTCGCCGCCGCCGCCTCTTCCGCCGCCTTCGCTGCCGCCTCTTCCGCCGCCTTCGCCGCCGCTTCTTCTTCCGCCGCCTTCGCCGCCGCCTCTTCCGCTGCCTCGGCCTCGACTTCGGCCACAACGCCCTCTGCAGCCTCCACCTTGTCGGCGACATCGCCCGCCAGGCCGTCGAGCTCCTCCCACACCTCCACAGCCAGGTCCGCCGCCTCGAAGATGTCGGCCACCACGTCGCTGTCCCGCGTCACAGCGGCCGCAGACTCCACATCGCCGACCGCTTTGTCCCCCTCCTCCAACAAGGCGAGGATCTCACCGCAAATCGCGACCACCTCTTCGATCTCGCTGTGCTCTAGGCGCTCCTTTGCCGCGCCCCACGCGTCCTGCGCCGCCTTCACCTCTGCCGTGGAGCGCTCCAGCGACGTCGCGGCGTCGGCCACTGCTTGCTCGATCTCCGCCTCGTCCACCTCTGGCTCGGGCTCTGCCGTTGGTTCGGCGGCGGCGTCCGCCACCTCGTCTTCCGGAACCTCGACGTCCGCGAGCCGCGGTTCAGCAGCCATGCGAGCCATAAACTCGGCCAGGCTGTCTCCGTTCAGGCCATCGACCTTCTCCACCAGGGAGTCGATGACCTCCTCCACTCCCGGGCGATCTGCCAGAGCCACAGCCAGCATGGGCGTGAACGCCTCGACCAATGCGTCCGGCAGCTCGCCACCGATCTCCTCTAGCACCGAAAGGGCGGCTCCATCCTGCGCTTGTTCGAGCACCTCGTCGGCTTTGCCTAGGTATACCGGCTCGCCACTGAGCAGCTCCAGCACAATCAGTGCGAGGGCGTAGAGGTCGGAGCGTGCATCTTCCGGTTCCCGCGCGAAGCGTTCCGGCGGCGCGTACCGCAGGCTTCGAGCCGCAGGCAGATACTCCTCGTCCGCGTGGAACTTGCTGAACTCCGGTTGCAACACGCCATAGCCCACCAACACCAAGTCCCCGGCCTGGGTCAGCATGACCCGCCAGGGCGTCAGCGCACCGTGGCCTGGCACACCGTGAGAGTCACCGGACTCGACCGCATCGACCAACACCTGCGCGACCTTAAGAACCAGTTCAGCAGCGGCTCGCGAGGGCATCAGCTCGTCGAGCTCGCGCAGGTTCGTCGCGATCTCCGCCAGGCTCCAGACCTCGCCCGATGGGTAGACGAACACCGCTTCCGTCTCGTCCCAATGCTCCAGCTCCGGCACACCGCTAGCCATGGGCATCTGCAGGAATGTCAGCACTGCCTGAACCGCATCGTGCAACGCGGGATCTTCCAGAAACTCCTCGCGAAACCACAACGCGACGCCGAGGGTCCCATCCGGTCCTCGCACCTCGAACACGTCGGCCGCTGGGCCACCCACGCCGTTGCCGGTTGCGACGTTGTCAGCAAACAGGCCCATGCCGTCGTCCTCCGCGATACAGACGGCCACGCTACCAGATGCGAAGTCGCCGACTAGGCGCGCGCATGCCCCTTCGTGCTCGGGAGCCGCATGCCGGTCCACGTACAGGTCAACGGCTTCGTTACCACGGTGATCCTAGACAGGTCCGAACGGCGCAACGCAGTCGATCGAGCCCACGCAGATGCCCTGGCCGACGCCTTTCGTGCCTTCGACGCAGACGAGAGCCAGCGCGTCGCCGTGCTCTGGGGCTCGGGCGGCCACTTCTGTGCCGGCGCAGACCTGCGAGCCATCTCTGAAGGCACGCCTAATCGGGTCTCTACAACCGGAGATGCGCCCCTTGGGCCCTCTCGACTTCAGCTCAACAAGCCCGTGATCGCAGCCATCGAGGGCTTTGCCGTTGCGGGCGGCCTAGAGCTTGCCATCTGGGCGGACCTGCGAGTCGCTGCTTCTAATGCCTGCTTAGGCGTGTTTTGCCGCAAGTGGGGTGTGCCGCTCATCGACGGTGGAACCGTCCGCCTACCTCGCTTGATTGGGCACTCTCGCGCCATGGACCTCATCCTCACCGGCCGAGAAGTACCCGCTTCCGAAGCCTTCGAAATAGGCCTGGTCAACCGGCTGTGTGAGCCCGGACTTGCCCGTCAAACCGCCGAGTCTTTGGCGGCACAAATTGCGGAGCATCCGCAACACTGCCTGCGAACCGACCGGGCCAGCGCGCGCGCACAGTGGAGCCTGTCCGAGCCCGAGGCGCTGCATCGCGAGATCCAAAACGGAAGCGCCGTGCTCGCTACGGAGAGCGTGCACGGCGCGGCGGCGTTCACCCAGCGAAAGCGGGCGTCGGACAGCGACTAGATGCTGTTGCCGTACCAGATGTAGCCTTGGCCATTGTAGCCAGAGGCACCGTAGGCACCCGTGGTCAGGTCGTCGTAGCCGTCGCCGTTGAAGTCACCCGTCGCCGCGTGGCGACCGAAGTATGCGTAGCTGCCCGGCGGGCCTTCGAGCGTGATGAGCGCGTCTTCGATGGTCAGCTCCGAGACTGCCCCGAAGGTCGACCCACCCTGGAAGAGGTAGAGCGCCCCGTTGTACGAGCCGGTCGTAGTGGTCTGGCGGGACGCACCCATGACGAGCTCGGCGACGCCATCAGAGTTGTAGTCGCCCATGGTGGGGCGGCCTTGGCAGAGGTAGGTCGAGCTGCCCTGGCCATTGATGACCACGTCGGCCCGCTTGCTCGCGACACCGCCCTTGATTTCCGAGGCTCCACCGAAGACAACGTGGCATGCGCCACCGTAGCTATTGGCGCGGTAGTCGCCGACAATCAGGTCATTGTAGCCATCGTCGTTGATGTCGCCGACGACGTCGTTCATGTAGCCACCGACGTAGGTGTACGTCGACGCGCCCGTCAGGATGGTATCAGCGGCGTCTTGGACTTCTTGCTCGCCCGATGGCATGGCGCCATTGCCGTAGACGATGAAGGCGGCGCCGGTGTAGCTGCTGTAGCCGTACGCACCCATGACCATGTCATCGGCGCCGTCGCCGTTGAGGTCTCCCGAGGCCATGCTGGTGTCGTAGTTGCCCAGATACCAATAGCTACCGGAGCCAACGAAGCTCGCGAAGCTCGTAACGTCGGTCTCGTAGCCATACTTGTTGGACGCGCCGGGCATAACCCAGACCGACCCAGCACTGTAGTAGCTGTCCACCCGGTAGTAGGGGCCGCCGACCAGGGTGTCGGGGAAGGTGTCGCCGTTCTGGTCGCCAGCCGTATTGATGGCCTGACCCAGTTGAGCGCCCGACGGGCCGTTCCAGCTTGGCGTCTCATCATCTTCGACGACGGTGGGGTCTTCGTAGCGGCTGGACTTGCCGTAGACGATGGTGACCATACCGGAGCTGGAGCTGGGTCGGTCATGACCCGGCGTGCCGATTGCGATGTCATCGTAGCCGTCTTGGTTGATGTCGCCGATGCCAGAGACGGAGCGACCGCTGTAGTTGTAGGAGCCGCTGCCCTGCCAGTGAGGCTGATCGGCCGCCTTGACCTTGGGCTCGACGAAGGTGCCGTCCACTTCGCCGTAGACGAGCACGCCAGCACCAGCGCCGTTGGCAGAGTTGTTTGCATTGCGGGCGTAGTAGGCACCATAGACGAAGTCGTCATTGCCGTCGCCGTCCACGTCGCCGGCGCTGTCTACAGCCCAACCGAGGTAGCCGCCGCTCATGCCATCGATCGTGAGCGCTGCGTTTGCCGCGCCCTCCCAGCCTTCGTAAGAGCACTGATCGGCGGACCCGTTGCAGTTATTGTCCAGGCCGTCTTGGCAGATCTCTTCGGTGCCAGGCACCATGATCTCGCCGTTATTGGTCGGATCATCATTGCAGTCAAGGTCGTTTTCGGCGTAGCCATCGGGCACATAGCACGCGTCGATGGGCGACTCGGCCCAGCCGTAGCCATCGGCATCGGCGTCCTTGAAGAAGACCAGGTGGTCTTCGGCATCGGCCTCGTCGGTGACGCCATCGCAGTCGTTGTCGATGAGGTCACAGAACTCGAGAGCGATGGGGTTGGTCAGGAAGTCGAAGTCATTGCAGTCGCCGCCGGTCTTGATCCAGCCTGGAGGGCCCTCACAAGCGCGCTCCAAGAGCGTCTGCGAACCGAAGCCGTCTTCATCATTGTCGGCGTACCAGAACGGAGCATCGGGCGGGTTGTCGTCGACGAACTTGTTGCAGTCATCGTCGGCCAGGTTGCACAGCTCGACGGCGCCCGGGTTGATGTCCCGGTCATTGTCGTCACAGTCCGAAGCATCGGTCACATAGCCGGCGGGAATCGCGTTTCCGCACGCCGTCTGCGTGTCGAGCGTGGTCCCGTACCCGTCGCCATCTTGGTCCAAGAACACGATGACCGAGTCTTCTGCATAGCCATCGTCTGCGATGCCATTGCAGTCATTGTCGACGCCGTCGCAATACTCGGGAGCGCCCGGGAAGTTGGTCGCGACCGAGTCGTCGCAATCGACCACAGTTGTGCGGCCATCACCGTCCGAATCTGCGGCCCCACACGCGGCGAGCGTGAAGAGAGCAAGGGCAAGAAGAGGGGTCGTGGTCTTCATGGGTCCGTCCAGAGCGAGATGCCGAGAAGGAAAAAGAGAGAGGTTCGGAGTCGACTAGAGGGCGGTACCTTCGAAGAGGTAGACTTCGCCTGCGTAGCTGGAAGCGCCGTAGGCGCCCGTGATGAGGTCGGTGTAGCCGTCGCCGTTGAAGTCACCGGAGCTGACGCCGGTTCCCATGTACTCGTACTGGCCGCCACCCGCGATCCGCGTGGTCACGTCTTCGGCGGTGTACTCACCCGCCAAGGCTGCATCGCCCTTGAGGATCCAGACGGACCCGTTGTAAAGCAAGCTGCCGGCGGAATCTCGATACGAGCCGATGGCCAAGTCATCGATGCCATCGCCATCAAAGTCGCCGCCGGTCGGCGAGTTGCGGGCCAAGTAGGACGAGGAGTTGGAGTTGATGATCGTCACGTCGGCGGACTCTTGGTCCGTCGTCACCATCTGGGTGCTGGAGCCCATGAAGATGTACAGCGAGCCGCCATTATTGCAGAAGTAGCAGCCGACACCCAAGTCTTCGTAGCCATCGCCGTTGAGGTCACCCACGCTACCCAAACCGTGGCCGGTGTAGTCGTAGCTAGCCGTGCCTTCGATGGTGACGAGGTCGTTTAGATCGCCCTCACCCGTCGGCATGTTGCCATCGCCGTACAACAGGTAGGCGGCCCCGGTGGGGCCATAGGACGTGTCCGCGTAGTAAGCGCCCATCAACAGGTCATCATTGCCGTCGCCGTCGAAGTCGCCGCCGCTGATAGCGCCCTCGCTTCGACCCAAGTAGTCATACGTCTGCTTGCCGACCCAGGAGGCCGCCGCGGTCGTATTGTTGGCGTCGTAGGAGCCAGAGAAGCGAGTGGAGCTGCCCTCGTACAGGTAGACGGCGCCTCGGTAGCTGCTGACGCCACCGCAACTGAGGGCGAACTCCGAGTGTCCATCACCGTTGAGGTCCACGCCTCCGTAGACCGAGTAGCCGCAGTAGGCGTAGCTACTTGGACCCTCAAAGTACGGGTTGTCGTCCACCGCCGTCTGGCGTCCGCCGTCGATGCGGGTGGCGCCACCGTAGACCAGGACGGCATAGCCAGCATAGCTGCTGCTACCGCCATATGCGCCCAGGATGAAGTCATCATAGCCGTCGTTGTCGACGTCTCCCGCAGGGGCCACCGAGCGGCCCATGTAGGAATAGCGGGAGTCACCCGCAAAGCTGGGGAGCGCGGTGACGGTGCGGGGAGCTCCGCCGGGCTCGTAGCCCTCTTCGCCCCACATCAGGTAAGACGCACCCTGACCATAGTCGCTGCCCAGGTAGTCGTAGTAGGCGCCGGCAACGAAGTCATCGTAGCCGTCACCGTCGACGTCACCGACGAAGTCCACATCCCAGCCCATGTAGGAGGAGCTGGTGCGCCCTTTCCAGGTGATGGATGCGTCGCTCTTGGTCTGCCAGCCTTCGACGGAGCACTGGTCCGCCGAGTCATTGCAGTTGTTGTCCAATCCGTCCCGGCAGACCTCTTCGGCGCCGGGGTTCACAGCACCCGTGGTGTCGTCGCAGTCCGTGGACAGCGCGGAGTAGCCATCGGGCTGGAAGCACGCCATTTTGGGCCCGGCGATGTCGCCGTAACCATCGACGTCGACGTCGATGTACCACTCGGTGGCGTCGATGGCGGTATCTTCATCGATGGTGCCATCGCAGTTGTTGTCGAGCAAGTCGCAGGTCTCGTCGGCCAGCGGATTGGTGTACCGGTCGAAGTCGTTGCAATCCTGGGCATCGGCCAGGTAGCCCTCGGGGGCTTCGCACGCGCGAACCACGAGGGTTTGGGAGCCGTAGCCGTCTTGGTCCCAGTCGGCGTGCCACTCGGGGGCATCGGTGGCGTTGTCATCGATGCGGCCATTGCAGTCGTCATCGCCGAGGTTGCAGGTCTCGGAGGCGGCTGGATTGACCGTGGCCGACTCATCATCGCAGTCGTTGGCGTTGGCGACGTAGCCGGCGGGGGGAGCGCAGCGCTCGACGGTGCCGGTGGTGGCGCCGAAGCCATCCGCGTCCGCGTCGACGTAGAAGACGGTTCCGCCGCGGGCGTAGTCATCGTCCACAACACCGTTACAGTCGTTGTCGATGCCATCGCACAGCTCAACCGAACCGGGGAAGATCAGGTTGTTGTTGTCGTTGCAGTCCAGATCGGCAGTGATGCCGTCAAAGTCTTCGTCCGCTGCACCACAGCCAACGAGGAGGGCGAGTGCGATAAGGGAGGTATGAAGCTTCATGTCAGGCTCCGAATGTGGAGTAGGAACGAACCGGGGAACAGAAAAGAGGAGGCGAAACGCGGACTAGATGCCGCCGCCCAAGAAGAGGCTGGCGGTACCCGCGTAGCTATTGGCGCCGTAGGACCCGATGAGCAGATCCGCGTAGCCATCGCCGTTGACATCGCCGGACTCGCCGCCAACGCCACCGCCGAAGTAGCTGTACCGAGCGCCGCCACCGCGAACGAGGACGGTGACATCATCTTCGGTCAGGAGGCCCTCGAGTTCAGCGCTACCTTTGACGATAGCCACTGCACCCTCGCCGTACACGCTAGTGTCGAAGCGCCAAGAAGGCATCGGGAAGACCAGCTCTGCGATGCCATCATTGTCGAGGTCCGTGGCCGTGAGCCCGTACCAGCCGCCGTAGAAGCTGCTGCCGGTTCCGGTCATCGCCAGGTCGTAGTCTTCGTTCAGGTCGTAGGCACCGGAGAGTCGGTCCGTACCTCCGAAGAAGATGGAGCACTGGCCGGCGTAGGAGGCGGCGCCGTAGCCGCAGACGGCGACCTCTTCGTAGCCATCGCCATTGATGTCTTGAAGACCCGAAACCGCGCCTCCGAAGTACTGGTAGTTCACCGAGCCCGACAACTGCGCGGAGGCCACATCCTTGATGGGCAGGCGACCCGTGAGCTCTTCGCCCGCGCCGTAGACCAGGTAGGCCGTTCCAGCGGAGTATCGGCCGCCAACGGTGGTGCGGTCAGCGCCCACAATCAAGTCTGCGAGGCCATCACCGTCGAGGTCGGTAGAGCTGACTCCGTGACCGGTCTGACTGCCGAGGTACTGGTAGTTGGTCTCACCCGTGAGTCCGGGCAGGTCCGCTGCCGCCTCAAACGAGAGCTTGGAGCTGTCCGAGTATCGAATGTAGACAACGCCGGTGTACTGGTTGCTCGGGTTCCGCGCTCGGGAGGCGCTCATGACGAGGTCATCGTAGCCGTCGCCGTTGAAGTCGCCGCCCTTCGACAAGCCGTAGCCCAGGTAGTCGCTACTATTCTGACCGAAGATGAGGCCGAGTTCAGCTTCGGAGTTGACGTTGGTGCCGATCTTGCTCTGCAAGGTCGGGCCGCCGTACTGGACGAAGACGCCACCTTGGTAGGAGTTGGTGTAGCCGTAGCCGTAGGCGCCAAAGCCGAAGTCGTCGTAGCCGTCACCGTTGAGGTCACCGAGGCCGGCGACAGACATGCCCGCGTATGAGTAGCGGTAAGGCACGCCATACTGAACGCCATCTGCTGCATCGACCTCTGGGCGGCTGAAGCCCTTGGTGATGGGGCCGCCGAACATGAGCGCCGCACTACCGCAGTAGGAGCTGCCTGAGCCGGTGCAGACCGAATCTTGGCTGCGGTATCCGCCAACCGCGTAGTCGTCGTAGCCGTCACCATCGATATCGCCGACGATGGCCGTATCCCGACCCCAGTAGGCGGAGCTGCCCGTGCCCTTGAACAGCAAGGCGGACGAGTCTTCGTCCCAGTTCTCGAAGCTACAGGCGTCTGCGGAGTCGTTGCAGTTGTTGTCGATGCCATCGTTGCAGATTTCGTCTGCGCCGGGGTTGATGGTGGCGTCGGCGTCGTTGCAGTCGCCTGCCTTCTCAAGGGGCTCGTAGTACTCGGGCTGGTTGCACGACTGAATGGTGTCTTCGATGGAACCAAAGCCGTCGCGGTCGGCGTCGGCGTACCAGGTGGTGGCTTCAAGGGAGTCGGCGTCGTCCACCACTCCGTTGCAGTCGTTGTCGATGAGGTCACAACGCTCGGCCGCTTCGGGGTTGATGGCCGGGTTGAAGTCTTCGCAGTCCCCACCGACGGTGATGTAGCCATCAGGCTGCTCACACGCGAGTTGGATGGAGTTGATGCCGCCGTAGCCGTCGAGGTCTAGGTCCGAGTAGTAGGCCGTGCCGTCCACGGCGTCGTCGTCGAGCTCGCCATTGCAGTTCTGGTCCAGCTTGTCGCAGAACTCGGGAGCGCCGGGGTGGGTGTCTGCGTCATCGTCAGCGCAGTCGGTGGAGGTGGTGACGTACCCAGTTGGAGCGGAACACGCGGTCTTGGCCATCTCCCAGACGCCGTAGCCGTCACCGTCCCGGTCCAAGAAGAAGAGGGAGCCGCCGCGGGCGTAGTCATCATCGACCACTCCGCTGCAGTCATTGTCGATGCCGTCGCAGATTTCGTTGGCACCGGGGAAGACCGCGGCGTTGGCGTCATCACAGTCGAGCAGCGCAGCAACGCCATCACCGTCCGCATCTTCCGGCGCGCAGGCAGGAAGTACGAAGGCGAGAGCGAGGAGTGGGGTCAGTGTCCGCATGATGATCTCCATCCCGTGCGCCGCAGCGCGCGTCAAATCCAAGTCAGGGCGAAGTCTAGACCAGGAGGCAAGCCGGTGACCAATCTGGTTTCCCGGTCTTGGGTCTCTCGAACCAGTGACGTTTTGAGACCGACCCTGATCGTTGAGGTTGCAGCAAGATAGGCGAAGGACTGAGCGATCCTCAACACCTTCTTCACATCCGTACGAAGTTTCACCTACCAGCCTTGCACATCAGCAACGCGGGTGGCGCGGCCAGCGGGATCGACGCAAATGCCGGAACACGGCGCCGTCGGGCCTGCGGACACTGAGTGTTTCTTGAGGTGACACCCTTCACAGACCTCGATTGAAGGGCACGGTGTGTTCGGGTCACACACAAGCTGACGCCAGCCACCAACGGCGGTACGTTCTTCCAACGTGACCTGTGACACCCCGCGCGCAAGCCCTCACTCTGGAGCCCGAGTGCCGACCCCCAGACCCCTGTCCCTCGTCAGCGCCGTCTTGGTTGCCAGCGCTGTCGCAAGCCCCGCCATCGCGAGTGGCTTCTCCACCGACATCGAGCTGGTACGGCCCACCTTCTCGCCCCGCTCCACGGCGGGTACGGACTCGCCGTTCATCGGCGGTGAGGGCCGATTCGACTTGGGGATGCAGCTGCAATTCGAGCGGGACCCTCTGCGCCTCATCGAGTTCGATGAGGTGACCGGCGCCGTCGTGCGCAACCGGGCCGTCAACCAGATCGGCTTCTCTTGGGCCGCGTCGGACCGCATCTCGGTTCGTGGCTCCATTCCCCTCGCCGTGCATTGGGCCAGCGAGACCGAAGATCTGTCCGGCGACGGTTTTGGGGCGGGCGACATTTCTGCGGGGCTCAAGTACCAGTTTTACGAAGCAAAGGGCGCAACCCTGGCTCTGCACGGCGACCTTGCCGTAAACCTCGGGGCCCGCGGCCGGTACATGGGCGAAACACAGCCTCGCACCTACTTTGGGCTGATCGGGGCCTACGAGTTTGGCCCCGCGCTGCTGATGAGCAACTTGGGCGTACAGACTCGCGCATTCACAGACACCGAGCTGGACTTCGCCCTGGGCAACGAGTTGGTGTGGAACAGCGCCGTCGTGGTCGAGACCCCCGTGCCTGACCTGGCGGTGACCGGCGAGATCCTGTCCCGATACGGACTGGCGCAGATTTTCCAGGGCGGCGCAGAGACGTCCATGGAGTGGACCGCGGGCGTTCAATACCGAATCAACAAGAGCTTCCAGCTCGACTTGGCGGCAGGGCGCGGCATCACAGCCGGCTACGGCACCTCTTCATATCGTGGCATCGCCGCGATCCGGTTCCAGCGCACCCCTCCCCCGCCCCCGGTTGAAGAGCCGGACTTCGTCGTCGAGATCTTGGACATTCCTGAAGACCTGCTCGAAGAGGACCCGCCGCTGGAGCCCATTCCGCAGCCCACCGGTGAGTGGCGTCAGGGCGAGCTGGCGCGGCGCTTGGACGATCGCATCGTCATTCGAGACCCCATCCAGTTCGAGTTCGCCACCGCACGCATCCTGCCAGCGAGCCTGCCCACGCTGCGGCAGGTCGCGAGCCTGGTCAACACCGACGGCCGCATCGGCCATCTGCTGATCGAGGGTCACGCGTCGGAGGAAGGCACCTACTCCTACAACTACGACCTGTCTATTCGTCGGGCGAAAGCCATTTTTGAGCAGCTCATCGTACTGGCCGTGCACCCGGAGCGCATGAGCTACCGCGGCATGGGCGAGGTCGTACCCATCGCCGAAGGGTCCGACGAAGCGAGCCTAGAGAAGAACCGTCGCGTCGAGTTCGCGATCATCAAGCAATACCAGCCGGGTGTGACTGCGCCAACCTATGAGCAACCCTTCAAGTGGCCGTGGTCGGGTGAAGCCGGCGCCGCCGTGCAGCCCCCCCCCGTGCCGGCTGCGCGCACCAAACCCAGCGACTTGCTCAAGGATCCGGCCAGCCAAGAAGCCGGGCCCCCACCGGGTACCAGCCAGGCCCCTCCTGCAACCCCCAATGGCGCCGGGGTAGCGCCGGCTCAGCCCGCACCCGTGGTGCAGCCTCCGGCGACCCAAACGCCCATGGCTCCAGCGGTGCCCGCCAAGCCGGCCGTGCAGCCCCCGGCCACCCAGACGCCCATCGCGCCGGCACCGGTCAAACCGGCGCCAAAGCCTGCCGCACCCAAGAACGATACGACGACGCCCGACTCCGAGCCCGACGAGGAGTCTGACTCAGGAATCGACCCTAACGATCCGTTCGGTACGGGCGGCACCACCGCCCCCAAGGAGACCCCATGATCCGCGCTTCCATGCTTACAAGCGCCATCTTGGCAGCAGCTTTGTGGTCGGTCCCCGCGATGGCCCAAGAGGACTGCGAGACCGAGCTCACCCAAGATCTGAACTGCAACTATATCGATGTCGCCGATGAAGATGACATCGACACCAGCTTGCCTGGCTGCGAAGACGGCACCAACGCCGACTGGTACTACGACTACAGCTCGTTCCGCTGCCAATACCCGCTGGGCCCTCTGGACGAGGACGGCGATGGGTTCTCGTTCACCGACATTGTGATCTTGGGCGATGGTGACGTGGCGGACCGCACAGTGGGTCTGCAATGCGACAACTGCCGGGACATCTTCAATCCCGACCAGAAAGATATGGACTGCGACAACGCAGGCGACCTGTGCGACAACTGCATCGACATCCCCAATCCCGGACAAGCCGCTTCTGATGTGGACTCGTTCGGCGACGCCTGCGACAACTGCATCTTCATCGCCAATGAAGACCAAGCGGACGCCGACGGCGATGAAGCGGGCGATGTCTGCGACAACTGCCCGATCCCCAACCCCGACCAGCTCGACCGGGACGCCGATGGCTTGGGCGATGCGTGCGACAACTGCCCCACCGCACCCAATATCGACCAGGAAGACGAAGATCTCGACAATGTCGGCGACGAATGCGACAACTGCAAAGACATTCCCAACGAGAGCCAGACCGATGGCGACCTCGACAAGATCGGCGATGTCTGCGACAACTGCCCCGGCGCCTTCAACCAGTTCCAGCTCGACAGCGACAATGACTCGCTGGGCGACATCTGCGACAACTGCAAAGACATTCCCAATGCCGAACAAGAGGACCGCGATTTCGACGGTGTGGGCGATATCTGCGACAACTGCCCAGACACGCTCAACGGCTTGGCCCAAGTCGAAGACAACCAAGTGGACGTGGACGTCGATGGCATCGGAGATGCGTGCGACAACTGCAAGGACATCGAGAACCCCGACCAGGCCGACGCGGATGGCGATGGCATCGGCGACCTGTGCGACAACTGCCCCGACGACCAGAACTTCGACCAAGCCGACGGCGATGGTGACGGCGTAGGCGATCAATGCGATGGCGATGCCCAGCTACGGGGCGGCGGCTTCCGGTGTGCAACCACTCCGCTCTCGGGCGGCGGGTTGCTGCTTCTGCTGGTCGCAGGACTCGGCTTGCGACGTCGTCGCCAGGTCTAGCCGCACCATGATCACCGTCACCGTCCGGCACTTCGCCGCCATGCGCGAAGCTCGCGGCTGCTCGGAAGAGTCCGTGGAAATCGCCAAAGGCTCTACGATAGCGCAGGTCTATGCTTCACTATTCGACGGACAAGCAGCAGGGCCCGTGGCATTCCTGCGCAACCGAAGTCAGGTGCAGGCGGACCAGATCGTCGAAAACGGCGATGAGCTCGCGTTCCTCCCCCCTTTTGGCGGTGGCTGATGCTCGCGCTGACCCACGCGCCCATCGATGTGGACGAGGTGCAGCGCGCTGTCCTGCACCCGTCGTGTGGTGCCGTGCTCCTGTTCTTGGGTACGGCTCGCGATCACTTCGAAGGCCGACCCGTGCAGTCCTTGCACTATGAAGCCTACGAAGAAGTCGCCGTGCAGACGCTGGCCGAGATCGCCGCTGAGTGCGCCGAGCGCTGGCCCAATAGCCGCACCGCCATCGTGCACCGACTCGGCGGGGTTCCACTGACCGAGCCCACCGTCGTGATCGCCACCGCGACACCGCATCGCCCAGCGTGCTACGCGGCGAACCGCTACGCCCTAGAGCAGCTCAAGGCGCGAGTAGCGATCTGGAAGAAGGAGATCTACCAAGATGGCAGCGCGTGGAAGGAGAATGCCGAACCTGCCCCGTGAAGAGCGGCCCCGGTTCCAAGACAGGACCGAGGCCGACTTTAACCGGTCGGATGTGAACCCATTCCTGACGGAACACCGCAGCTATGGCCACCCTCTCTTGCCCGCGAGCAAGGCGTGGCCATTCCGCGGCCGCTGGCACGAGGCCTTTGGCCGAAAGGCGCCGCTACACGTGGAGATCGGCAGTGGAAACGGCTTCTTTTTGGCCGAGCTGGCGCGACGCAATCCGGACTGGAACGTGCTGGGCGTCGAGATCCGCTACAAGCGCACGGTCTTGTGCGCCAAGAAGATCCAAGCAGCCGAGGTGAGTAATGCGCTCATCGCCAGGTACGACGCCTGGTTCTTGGATGATGTGTTCGCCCCTGGTGAGATCGACGGCCTGTACATCAACCACCCCGATCCGTGGCCCAAGTCCCGCCACGAAAAGAACCGGCTCATCTCTCGATGGTTCTTGGAAGATGCGTGCCAAATCGTCCGCGAAGGCGGATGGATTCGGGCAAAGTCCGACTTCGAAGATAATATTGCGCGCATCCCACGCCTGCTAGAAGCCGATGGGGATGGCAAGCCCGCTCCCAAGTTGCCGCTGGTCATCAGCGGGCGGAGCGAGGATGTCATCACGGGTCCAGCGCCTTGGCCCAATGATATCGAGACCAACTACCAGTCCAAGTTCCGCAAGCGTGGGCTTCCGGTGTTCGGTATCGAGCTCACACGCACGCCCGACGAGGTCGCCGCGCCGTGACCAGGCTTCGCCCCCCACGCCCCTTCCCGCCTCACGACGGCGACCCGGAGGGCATCATCGACTTGGGCGTTCGCCTGCGCGACACCCTGTTTCGCCGAGCCCATATGCAGCGGGTCGTGCGAGCGGGCTTGGCCAAGCGCTTGGACGAAGCGACCGACCAGCAGAACTGGGCCCACGCGGCCGAGCTGCTTCAGGCCTTCCTCGACACCTGGCCCATCGCGGCCAGCATCGATGGCGCCCGCAGGGCGTGGACCGCCGGCCCTGCCCCTGCAGCCCTCACTGTGCTGCATCGCGCATCCACCCTGACCGCCTTGTCGACCGGCACGGCGATCGGGTGGCCCGTCCCCACCCACAACTGGTCTAAACGTACGGTCGGCAATCGCATCCTCACGGGCGTCGAGCAGCGCTGCCCCCAGGATGGCGCCACGGAGCTCGCCGAGCTGTGGGACGTGCCGGTGGTGCCAGCAGACCTGAGCGACGTGCCGGACGTCGTGCGCCCTCTGCTGCACGGCGATGCCACCCACCTCAACGAAGCTGAGCAGGCCGCCGTGGCTCGATTCGGCGTCTACGGCGCAGAGGTCCCCGATGCCCCCTTGTGGACCGACGTGCTCGCGCCTCCGCCACCGGGCGTCTTTGGCCACGTTCTTACGCCGCTGGCCACGGTGATCGAAGCACCGAGCACCCCTGCCCGGCTTAAAAAAGGGCAGCTTCGAGCCACCGCATGGCTCGTATGGGACGGACCGCACAAACCCATGCCCATCACATCGCCAGCAGCCGCTGTCCTGTCCCGAATGGACGGCGCACTACCGACCGTACAGATCGCGGAGCTCCTGGCAGCGCCGGCCCATGCCGTCGAAGAGATCGCGCGCCTACTGACGACAATGGGCGCCTGTTCGGCCACCTCTTAGGCCGGGATCCAGCGAAACCCGGATCCCTTCGCACTTGGACTGTGCTATTCCCACCGGCCTTGTTGCAGGGTGTAACAGCGCGGCCCAAAAGCGGGACGACAGCGCCCTTCGTGCACAGATTTCTCTTGTAAGCAATCACCATGAAGGAGTTCAGTGGCCAACTTTCTGGCTATCGCGCTCGGTTTTCCGACCGTCATTTTCACAGGCCTGCTCGTGCTCTGCCTGCTGTATTGGGCGTTGGTCATGGTGGGAGCCCTCGACATCGATCTGTTTAGCTTCGATCTAGACCTCGATGCCGATGTGGACCTCGACGCCGACGTGCCCGATGCGGGCGGCCTTGGCTTCGTGGGCGATGTGCTGAGCTTCCTGGGCTTCGGCAAGGTGCCCCTCATGATCCTAATCAGCTTCTTCGCCTTTTTCGGCTGGATACTGGCGTTCATGGGTACCTGGCAGTTCGGCGCCCTGGGCGGATCCACCCTGGTATCGGTGGCGATCAGCTTCGCCATACTCGGCGTGGCGTTCGTCGGAGGCCTATTCATGGGTTCCTTCGCGGCTCGACCGCTGGCCCCGATCTTCGCCACTTCAGAAGGGCGAAATAATCAGAGCCTGATCGGCGAAGTCATCGTGCTTTCGACCGGTCGCGTAGATGGCCGCTTCGGCCAAGGCGAAGTCCAGGTCTCCGACTCGGACCTCCTAGTCCAAGTTCGCTGCGACGACGGCAACACCCTGGCGCGGGGGGACCGCGCCTTGATCATCTCTTTTGACACAGCTCGCGACGCATTCGTCGTCGAGCCCATCACTCCGGGGGAGTAAATATGCCCGAGCTCTTAATAGCCCTAGCCTGCGTCGGTGCGACGCTCGTGTTCATCGTCATCGGTGTACTCGTGATGATCGCTCGGTTCTACCGAAAGGTCGACCAGGGTAAGGCCCTCATCATCAACAAGATGAAGAACGAGCCGGACGTGACCTTCACAGGCGGCACGGTGCTGCCGATTATCCATCGCGCTGAGCTCATGGATATCTCGGTCAAAACTCTGGAAATTGGCCGGGCTGGCTCCGACGGGCTGATCTGTAAAGACAACATCCGAGCTGATATCCGCGTGGCCTTCTACGTCCGCGTCAACAAGACCAAGGACGACGTGCTCAAGGTGGCTCAGGCCATCGGCTGCCAACGCGCGAGCAACCAAGACACGCTCGAAGAGCTGTTCGTCGCCAAGTTCTCTGAAGCGCTCAAGAGCGTGGGCAAGCAGATGGAGTTCGAAGAGCTCTACACGGACCGAGAGACCTTCCGGGACCGGATCATCGAGTCCATCGGCACGGACCTCAACGGCTACGTGCTCGAAGATGCGGCCATCGACTACTTGGAGCAGACGCCCAAGAAGGACCTGGACCCCAGCAATATCCTCGTCTCCCAAGGTATCCGGAAGATCACCGAGATCACCG
>JBGCER010000163.1:0-7760 GCA_045106515.1 Myxococcota bacterium | reverse complement strand
CGCCGCGTTGCCCCCGTAATGATTGGAGTATCTAGCTCCCTGTGCAGTGGCGAACACCACGTCATAGGTGTCGGCCATGGCGCGGGCCGCGTCGCGCGTCGCTTGCCAACCATCGGGGTGATTCCACTCGATCGGCGCCTGTAAGCCCCACTCTCGCTTCCGATCTTCGAGCATGGCCACCGTGGTCTTGACCTGCTCCTCCGAGGTGGACTTGGCCAGCACGAAGGCACCCCACATCAGATAGCCGCGCTCCTTGGACCGCACCGTAGAGGTCACATAGACCTCGCCGCCCTGTTCGCGGATCTGAGCAGCCAAGGCGGCTACGCGAACCGGGTAAGTGCCGCTCTTATTGTGCTCCATAAGAAGGGTTAAAAGCTCTGCTTCAGTAGACGGATTTCGGAATCGAGTGGTCCATCGAGGCCCGAGTACATCGCCGTCTTCCGCGGGCTCAAGCTCGGCTTGGGCCGCAGGCCGGTCGACCGCCAAGGTCTTGCGTCGGGCCCAACGCCGGGGCTTCCCCTTAAAAATCTCGTCGGGGTGCACGATGACGCCCGCCGACCGCAGCCGCCCAACCGGCATCCAGAACGCTTCGCCTCGCCGACCCGCCTCCCCGGCAGCACACACATCGTCCAAGAAGAGCAGGAAGTCCGCCAGGTCGAAGGCCCGAGAGGTCTCTTCGCGAAGCACGCGCAAAAATGGCTCGTCAGGCGACTTCTGCGCCAATGCGATCAGGTAGGCACCGTCCATGTCGATCCCAGCGACCGATACGGTCCAATCTCCCAGCACCTCACCCGCTTGTTGAACCACAGCGCGTTCACCATCGACCCCCGACGGCGCGGTGAGCACATCCCAGGTGCGGTTGGCTCGAATCGGAGCCAAGGCGTCTTCCGCGAAGGCCGCAGGCCCTGCGAGCAAGAGTCCACACAGTACCAGCCATTTCATGAAGCCCCTCTCTCACGGTCGTCAGCGCGCCGGAGCAGCGCTGGCAGATCCAACAACGTCGCCACCAGGGCCGCATGTTCCCGCCCCTGAGCCGTCAGCGCTACCCGCCCCTGCCGATGCTCCACCAGGTGTGCCTCTGCCAAGGCTCGAATCGCGTGAGCCTGCCCGCCCGGACGGAGCAACTCCTCAACGGGCACACCGTGCACCAAGGCTTGGGCCAGCTTTTCCGCCGCGTCAGACGGCTCGTCGAGCGCCACAGCTCGGCCAGCCAGGTGACGCGCGCAGATGTGAGCATGCAGGGGCGGCAACCAGGCCTGCAACACGTCGGACACCGACAGCGGGCCCTCTGTGGGGGCCTCATCATGGAGTCGATTCGCGTCCCCCAACAGCCCGATCGTCCCCTGGCCCACCGCCACATGGACCCAGTCATACCCGATGTTCCCCGCCCGCACGTCCAGTACGTCCAGCGAGCGAGCCATCCGAAACCACCCGGAGCCCTGCGGGGCCAAGCTTCCTGCGCTGATCGGCGTGGGCGGCGTCAGCTTCGCCCGGCCACGCAGCTCAATGTACCCATCCCGATGCACCTGAAGACCGGGAAGGAGCATGCCTATGTCCGGCGTCTCCTCAGGCGCGAACAGGGGCAGCACGAGCACGTGGCGGCCCGCCTCAGCCCACCGCCGGAGCGCCCGCACCCCCTCGGGGCCGAAGACCCGTTGGGAGCCCGCGACGATGAACGCGTCCAGCTCATTATTCACGTCCAAGCCATATTCGACCTCGATCCCGCGGCGAGCCAAGGCCCTGTGCAGTCCCGAAAAGCCCGACTCGGGGGTCGCTCGTTCTGACGCTCCGTGGCTCCATCCGATTCTCAACTCAACCCCTACTCTTCCGCAGTCTTGGGGCCACGACTTCCCCTGGACTTAAGGCGGGTACGGATGGTTCGCAGCGTCTCAGGCCCCAGGACGAGCGCCCCGAACAGGGCCAGAAACCAGTAGGCCACCACCGTGAAGAGCAAGCCCGCAGCGGCGACGGCATCGGCTTGGCCCGTGTGTTCTAGCCACAGCACAAGCACCGCATCGCGCGTTCCAATGCCGCTAATACTGATAGGCACAATGCCTGCCAGGATCGACACCGCCGACGCGCGCATGCCCTCTACCCAACCGACAGACACCCCAACGGCCTTCAAACAACAGACGAACAAGGCCGCATTATTGGTCCAAGCCATCAAAGACAGCCCGGCCACCAGCCCCGCCCACCCCGGCCGGCGAGCCACTTGGGACGCCGTGCGCGACACGCGCTCGCCCAGGTCCGGCCGAATGGGGGACCGAGGACCCAGCCAGGCCAAGGCCACGCCTGCGGCCAATGCCGCCACGATCAACGCCGCCGACAGGCCCGTCGTAGCGTTCCATCCAAAGCCCGCCACGAGCACCACCGCTGCGATGGCCGACACATCGACCAACCGCTCGACCAAGACCGCACCCAGCAGCAGTGCGATGGAGTCTTCCTCATCGGAGAGAAAGACGGCGCGGGCCAAATCTCCGCCTCGGGCTGGCAAAATCACGTTGAGCGCCAGGCCGGCCATGACGGCGGACCAGGTCTGCCACACCGTTCGCCGCAGGTCGACGATGCGCACGACCGCCCACAACTTCACCGCCACGATGAAGGTGACGTTGATGGCCAAGGCTGCAGCCGCCAGCAACCACCATGGGTCTGCCCCGAGCAGGGCCGACCACGCAGCGCCCACGTCGATGAGGAAGAAGAGCACAGTGAGGCCGATGCACAGCCCCAAGACCGGCACCAAGGCGCGGAGCCATGGCTTGACGCGCGCGAACAGGCTCAGGGGGTCCGCACTTGGGCCGAGGCCACGATCCAGGGCCAGGCCTCGCGGACCTGGACATCGGCGAGGCCCGCCTCGGCCTGTACGAAGCGCTTGAAGGTGCGCAGACCCCAGTGCTGAATGTGCTCGGGGTGATTGCCCCACCCTTCCCTGTACTTTCCGCGCGCCAGATTCCCGAGCTGAAACCAGGGCTCGTAGGGCACAGACAAGATGAGCGTGCCGCCGCACACCCGCGTGAGCTCCGCGAGAGCCCGGCCTGGAGTCTCCAGGTGCTCCAGCACCTCCATGCACAACACCACGTCGAAGGCGTTGTCGTCATAGGGCAATTCGTAGATGCTCTGCACCGAAAAACTGTGCTCGGGATGCCGCTTTTGGGTGAAAGCCACCACTTCGGGATTCAGGTCGAAGCCCGTCACCTGTGGCGGAACGACGTCGGCCAGCTCGGCGAGGGAGTGGCCCTCGCCACAGCCTGCGTCCAAATAGGTGGTGGCGTCCAGAGGTTGCATGACCTCGCGAACCCGCGAGAAGAGCCGGTCCATCAGGCGACGCACGATAGGGTTTTGCGCGCCCTCCGTGTACTTTTGATGGTTGGCCGTCTCGGGACCGGTGCCGCTGGCAGGACTATTCGACATCGATCTGCCGCGCATCGACCACAAAGCGACGGGCTCGCTGCTGTGCGGACAACATCTCGCCGATCAGGCCCGTGATGATGCACTGGAAGCCCACCACAATCAGCATGACACCAATAATAATCGCAGCGACGTGGACCTGGAAGGTGCTGCCCAGCAGCTTGGCGACCAGCACGTACATCTCGATCATGACGCCCAAGGCGAACGGACCCAGACCCAGCGTGCCGAAGAAGTGGAGGGGTCGATCGGCGAAGGCGGTGATGAACCGCACCGTCAGCAGGTCGAGCAAGCCGGTCCAGAACCGCTTGGGACCGTATTTGGAGCGGCCAAACTTGCGCTTGCGGTGGTTGACCCCCTCCTCGGTGACGCGGAATCCCTTGACGTGGGCAAACTCCGGGATGAAGCGGTACTGATCGCCGTAGAGGTCCAGCGACTGCGCCACCTCTGACCGCATGACGCGGAAGCCGCAGTTGGAGTCGTGGAGCCGCAGACCAAAGAGCAGCGCGATCAAGCCGTTGAACACCTTGCTCGGCAGCGCCTTGTGGGGTTCGTTGCCGGCTCGACCCTGCTTCCATCCGACGATCAGATCCCATCCATCGGTTCGCAGACGCTCCAGCATCCGGGGGATCTCATTGGGATCGTCCTGCAGGTCCGCATCGAGCGTGATCACCGTCTGGCCTTCGATTTCACTAAAGCCCGCCATATAGGCCGCAGACTTTCCGAAGTTGCGAACGAACTTGACCACCTTGACCCGCGGATCTCGGTCGGCGATTCCGTACATGGCGCGGACGGTGCCATCGCTGGAGCCATCATCGACAAAGATGAGCTCCCAGGGCTCGCCGATGCCGTCCATGACGCCCTTGACCTCTTCAAAGAGGGGGTCGAGGGAGTCTTCTTCATTGTACGCAGGCACCACCACAGACAACGAGGGTCGCGGCACCCGGTCTCGGGAGCCGGGCGCGGCCATCTGCGATTCGCTGGCGGGTGAGGACATGCCGGACTCCTTCGTGCCGCGGCGCTCGTAGCCCGAAAGGTGGTTCTTGTGCAATCACCCAGACGGTCGTGCGTACACTGGTTCGAGGAGGTTCCATGAACCGCGCCCTGACTTTGCTGCTCCTAGGCAGCCTGACCACCGCCTGCGATGACGACCTCGACAAGGTGCACATCAACATCAGCGACGGCAACATCAACGTCACCAATAGGGACGAACCTCCGGCTCCGGAGCCAGCGGGGGCGCCTGTCGACGTCACCGGTTTTGATGCGTTGGGGACCGAGACCTTCGTAGATGTGGTGGCCAACGTCGGCCCTAAACACGCGGCCCGCCTGCAGTGCGACCCCGAGATCGCCAAGACCTTGGAGGTGCTCGTCGACGACACGGTGCTGGTGGTGCGCAAAGCGTCCACGACGTCCACGCAGTCCGCCTCCGGTCCATGTACGCTCCACGCCACCGCCCCCAACTGGCGCGCGGTTGTGAGCATTGGAAGCGGCGATGTGCAAATTTCTGGTCCACTGCCAGCGCTGGAGCAAGTCCACAGCGCCGGCTCCGGTGACGTGAGCATCACGGGAGTAGACGACGCCCCCAGTCTATTGGTTGCCGCCACCGGGGCCGGAGACATCGCGCTCCAGGGCTCTGCCGGCACGTTGACAGCGAGCACCTCCGGATCGGGAGACGTCTTGGCGGGCAACTTGGCTGCGCAGACCGCCACAGCCACAACCACAGGATCGGGCGATGTGGCGGTTCATACCAACGAAACCCTGACCGCACTCACGCGGGGGTCCGGCGACATCCTCACCTCGGGTCCAGGCAGCGTCACCGCAACCAGCGAAGGCAGCGGCCAAGTTCGGCAGTAAGCTGACCCATGTCTCGCTGGCGCGACCTCGAAGAACAGCCCTGGGACCCGTCCGAGTTTGACGGCCTGTTCGAGGTGCCCACCGCGGGCGGTGAGCTGGACCTGCACAACTTCAGCCCCAAGGACCTGCGCACCCTGGTGCCGGACTGGATCGCCGCGTGTCGACGGGATGGTGTGCTTCAGATCCGCATCGTGCATGGCAAGGGTCGAGGCCACCTTCAGCGCAGCGTTCACGCGCTCCTGAGCCGAGATGCGGGCGTGATGCGGTTCGAGCTCGCCGACGCCACCCGAGGCTCGTGGGGCGCCACCCTGGCCTGGCTACATCCCGATCAGGGAGAGTAGCGAGGATCGAGAGGCGCTTCGAGCAACGTGGCGTCGAGGGGCGCCCCATCGAGGCTGCGCAGAAAGGCGACCAGGTCTGGGATGTCGCTATCGTCTAGCTCCATCAAGACCATCAGCTCCTCGGCGTGGCCCTGCCCTGGCGCTTCTTCTCGGTCCACATAGTGCTGCAGAACGTCTTCGAGGGTCTCGGCGTGGCCTCCGTGAAAGTACGGCGCAGACGCCGTGACTCCGCGAAGGCCTGGCGTCTTGAACTGCCCCTCTTGCTCATTGGTAATCACCAAAAAATCCAGCTTCTCTGCAGCCCACGCCGGATCATCACTAAAGACCCCGGACCCGCTAAACGGCTCATCCGCGAGGGCCACGATGCCCTCGACCCGCCCGGTGTCTTCGGGGTTGAGCCAATCGCGCGGGCCCAGACCCACGTTGTGAAACTCGAAGTTGGAGAAGGCCGGCCCCGAGTGGCACGCCACGCACTGGCCACGACCCAGAAAGGTCTTCAGCCCACGCCGAGCCGCGGGCTCCAGGGCGTCACTGCCCGTGTCCAAGCCCATGAGCTTGGCCTCGGCGAAGGTATCGAAGCGGCTGTCGCGCGAGACGATGCGTCGCTCATAGGCTGCGATGGCCTTGCTCAAATTGGCCAGCACGACACTGACCGCGTCCCGGTCTTCCGGAAGCATCGCGCGCCACGCCACGTTGTGTGGGTGCTCGGGCTCGTTGGGAACGGGTCGGGCATCGGTGGGAAAGCGACCCCCATCGCTCACATCGGGAAGCTCGCCAAAGAGGTCGACGTAGGCCTCAGCGAGGCGCACATCCGCCACGACCTGCCGCACCATGCGCACTCGATTCCCGCCCATCTCCACCGGATCTTCAAACGGCTTCGCCGCCTGACACCACAGAGAATCACACCGCCCGTCCCAAAATTGCCACCGGTTGTAGGCCGCGTTCACCACCGACGGCGCATGGCGACCGGTCGACGCGAGCGTATTGGACAACCGCTGCCCGTCGGCCCACCCGAGCGCAGGGTCATGACAGGTGGCGCAGGACACGGAATCATCGACCGAAAACCGAGTATCAAAGAACAGATATTGGCCAAGGTGCTGGGCGTAGGGATCGTCCCCCACGTTGTTGGTGGGGTCGACCGGAACGGCGGGCAGGGGCCAGTGCTGCCGCAGCTGGGCCACCTCGCTCAGGGTGAGTTCCGCCGGGTCCAGCACCACGTCATCATTGCCGCCAGAGCAGCCGAGCAGCGCCGGCAGAGCCAGCCACGCCACCCTCATTCACAGCACTGGACGTCGAAGATCGCGGTCTCAGTTTGGGTGCCATCGGTCAGCTCCGCCGACATCTCCCAGTGCCCCGGCATGTGGAAGAGCATGCCGGTCACATTGAAGGTGCCATCCCCGACGGCTGTGGTCTCGGCTTGGGTATTCATCCCATGGCCGTGCAGTGGCATGCGCGCATCCCAGGTCAAATCCAGTTCTGACGCCCCCTCTCCTTGCACCGCTACGGTGATGGTGAAGTTCTCCGATTGCGGGATCGGGTCTTGGGAGGCGGTGTAGGTCACGGTCCAGGTTCCGCCGTCGGACGTGGCCTCTCGAGTGAGGTTGAGCTCGGCGTCCGTCTCATCTGAACCCCCGTCTCCAGCACAGCCGGAGAGGAGAAGCGCGGCACCCACCCAGATCATCCTCATCTCTACCTCCCTGATTGTGTGCGGCGTCGGCCCCACAGCATCAGACCCGTCAACCATAGCCAGGCCCCCGCCCCACCGACACCAGCACCGGCGTTGCTATTGCACGCCCGGCTCGTGGACGGCGGTTCCGGCTCGACGAGGTCAGGCCACGCCTCAGGTACCGCACACGGCCCATCTAGGTCGTCAGGGTCGATGTAGTTGCGCAGACCATCGCAGTCTTCGTCCCGATAGCCTTCCACCGCGTCGCCCAGACCATCGCCATCCGAATCGGGGTCGATGTGGTCCGGCTCACCATCGCCATCGGTGTCGACGAGCCCCTCAAACTCACTGGGGATGCCGTCATCGTCGTCGTCTGCGTCCAAGCGGTTGATCACCCCGTCGCCATCACTATCGGCATCGATCTCACTGGCGTCCGGCACGCCATCGTCTTCGCTGTCTAGGTCGAGGCTGTCGCGCAAGCCGTCCCCGTCGGTGTC
>JBGCER010000162.1:0-3707 GCA_045106515.1 Myxococcota bacterium | reverse complement strand
GGTAGATGACCACCGGGACGAATAGATCTTCGGTCGCCTCGACAAAGAGAGGATCTTCGAGGGCCGCATCAGCGAAGCCGTTGACCGTGCTGCACCCTGGCACTTCGGTGAACAGAAGCAATAGCGGTTTGCCGGTCGACTTAGCCTCGGCCTTTCCGGCTTCCAAGTCACGTATCCAGGCGATCTGACCCAGCTCATGGGGCTGGGCGACAGGGTCGGTACGGACGGCAGTGATGGGAGTCGACTCGGTGGCCGCAGCCGGGGCGATCGGTCCTGCGCAGGCACTTGAGAATAGCAGCCAGATCAACGCGCGCATGAGCACCTCAGCAGCGGGGAAGCGGGCATTTGAGATGCACCACCACCGCACTGGGTTGCACTCGGGCGCCTCAGGCCGTCAGCCCGCCATCCACGGTTAGCTCCGCCCCGGTGATGAACGAGGCCTCGTCGGAGACCAAGAACAGCGCTGCACTGGCAACCTCACTGGCCTGGCCAAATCGGCGGAGTGGATAGGCCTTCTTGAGGCGCTCCGGATCCACCCCCATCTGCTCCACGCCCGCCTGAGCCATGGGGGTCTCAATGATGCCGGGATGAAGCGAGTTCACGCGGATCCCCTGCTTGGCGAGCTCAATCGCCGCCCCTTTCGTCATGGCTCGAACGGCCCCTTTGGTGGCGCCGTACGAGTTGTACATGGGCGCTCCGACCAGCCCGGCGACCGAGGACATATTGACGATGGCTCCACCCGAGGTCATGTGAAGCGAGGCGTATTTCTGTCCGAGTGCGACCCCCACCACATTGACCTGAAGCATGGCTTGTAAGGCCTGAATATCGAGATCTCGGATGGGGTGTAAATGGAAGATCCCCGCATTATTCACCAGTCCGTCCACCGTGTGACCGGCAGCGCCCGCCTCGGCAAAAACCGCCGACCACGCATCATCCGACGCCACATCATGGGCGAGGGCGAGGTGCCCTTCCCCGACCAGCGATTCTGCGGTCCTCTGTGCAGCCTGCGCGTCGATGTCCGTGGCGATCACGACCGCTCCCTCGGTGGCAAAGCGCTGGGCCGTCGCCTGGCCAATGCCGCTGCCCGCGCCCGTCACCACGATCACCCGTCCGTCCAAGCGTCCTGTCATGGGACCTCCTTGGAGTGGAGTATCGCGGCGGCGCTGGCGGGCGGCAGCCATCGAAGTCCCGACGCTTACACAATCGACGATGGGATTCGGTCACCCGCTGTCTTCATCTTCGGGTGGACGCGGGCCCCACAACGGGGCAGCTGGGTGGCCCAACCACTCTAGGATCCCCATGCTTCTCACCACCTCCGAGGCCATCGCCTCCTTCTGCCAAGATCTGCGTTCCGGCCCCTTCGTCACAGTCGACACCGAGTTTCTATCCGAAAAGCGCTTTCGACCACTCCTGTGCCTGATCCAGCTCGGCACGCCCGGCCACGCCGCCGCCATCGACCCCTTGGTGCCGGGCTTGGACCTCACGCCCGTGGCAGAGATCCTGGGAGATCCCAACATCCTCAAGGTGTTTCACGCAGGCTCGCAAGATGTGGGCATCTTCCTGCACGTGCTCGATGTGCTTCCCGCTCCCCTGCTCGACACCCAGGTCATGGCGTCGGTGTGCGGCTTTGGAAACCAGGTTGGCTACGCCTCGCTGTGCTCCCAGTTGCTCGGCGTTCAGATCGACAAAACCAACCAGGCCACCGACTGGTCGCTGCGGCCATTGACCGATGATCAAGTAGAGTACGCGATCGGCGACGTGACCCATCTGTGCCACCTGTTCACGACCCTGTCGGACAAGCTCGAAGAGATGGGCCGCTCTGGATGGATCGCCGAGGAGCACGCCGCCCTGGCCAACCCCGCGTCCTATGCCCTGTCGCCCGATGAGGCGTGGCGCCGGATCCGAGTGCGCCGGCCCAAGCCACGCACCCTCGCCGTATTGCGCGCCCTGGCTTCTTGGCGCGAAAAGACGGCGTCCCGACGCAACAAGCCGCGAGGCTGGGTCGTGCACGACGATGCGTTGGTCGAGATCGCCGAACAGCTGCCCACCACCCCGCAAGAGCTGGAGAGGGTGCGTCGATTGGGCAAGAGCACCGCCAGCGGGGGCGATGGTCGGCAGATCTTGGCCGAGGTGGAACAGGCCCTCGCCAGCCCTAAAAACACCTGGCCCAAGGCCGAAGCCAAGCCGAACCTCACAGGCGGCCAAAAAGCCCTTGTGCTGGTGCTGCAAGCGCTGCTGGAGTTGCGCTGCGCCCAACACGACGTGGGCACCAACCTCGTCGCTGTGCAGAGCGAGCTCCGGGACCTGGTCCTAGGTCAACACGACGGCGTTCGGGCGCTGACGGGCTGGCGCGCCGAGGTCTTTGGCACCGATGCCCTGGCCTTGCTCGCCGGCGAGCTGCGTCTGACGGGCAGCGCCGATGGCGCCGTCGCAGAGGGCTAAGTCAGAGCCACCAGAGCCGTCGCAGTCGAACGACAAAACCCCACTTTCCTCTTCGTAGACTTGACTACGAAACTCTTCGTACTATAAACATAGTAGAAGGGAGAGTGGCCGTGACCAAGCTGTTGACCGAGACCGAGCTGACCCTGATGAACGTCCTGTGGGACCTCGAAACAGGAACCGTGCGGGAGGTCCACGCCGCCATGGAGCGGGAGGTGGCCTACACCACGGTGGCCACGGTCCTGAAAATTATGGCCGACAAGGGGTTCATCAGCTCCACAAAGAAGGGCCGAGCGCTGGTCTACAGCCCCTCGGTCCCCCGTGAAAGCTACGAAAAACGCGGACTCTCCCACCTGGTACAGCGCGTGTTCGGCGGCGACCCCCTAGCCCTCGTCCGATCGCTAGTGTCCGGAAACGACCTCTCGGACGACGAGCTGAGCGCCCTTGAGGCCCTCGTCGACGATGCCCGTCGCTCCCGAGACGACTGATGCAGCTCTTCTGGACCCTACAAGTGGCCATTGCCAGCCTCGGCCTCACCGCCATGGCATTGGATAGAGCAAAGCTCCCATTTAGGACCCAACAACGAACGATTCGCGTCTTGGTCCTGCTCTGTCCCCTTGTGTTCTTGGTGGCGGCCGCGATTCCGCGCGGCCAGTGGGAGCCCGCAGAGCGCTGGATGCCTGAAACGGTCGCCCGCGACGTGGCTTCTCCCGCGAGCCCCGCCGAAAAGTCAGATGGATCGCGGACGATCCCGACTATTCCTTGGTTCCCGTGGTGGTGGCTACCCTCGGGCCTGCTCCTCATAAAGTTCTCCCGAGATGCCTGGCTCCTGCACCGCAGAGTGGGCTCGGCCCGCGCCGTCGAACCCTTCGGTGGGGTGTCCGTTCGCCTAGCCTCAGATGGGAGTACTTACGCCGCTTTTACGGCCACAGGGCCCGTGATCGTGCTCGACCCACAGACCTGGGACAGCGACCATGACCGCCCCATAGCCTTGGCTCACGAAGCCCAGCATCACGCCCATGGCGACCCTGTTTGGGCCTGGGTCTTCGGCCTCGTGCCGGTGCTTGGCGCCCTCAACCCCTTTGCCTATGCCCTGGTCCGGCGGGTTCGTCTATTGGACGAGCTCGCCGTTGACGCCGTGCTCGCCCCTGCCGATCCGCCTGCGTACGCCGCCTCGATCCTTCGCGGCGCACGCCGACAGGTCGCCCCCCGCCTGGCTCTTGCCGCCAGTAGTGCCCCACTCGACACGAGGATCCGAACCATGCTCA
>JBGCER010000161.1:0-3626 GCA_045106515.1 Myxococcota bacterium | reverse complement strand
GTCGCTTTGAGGTCGTTAAAGCGCATGTAGGCGGTACCATGGCAGATAGGGCGTGGGACAATACCACGGCCGTTGGTACCCGCTCGCACCGACAGGAGCACGAGCATTTCGTCCCGTCGAGGGTCCGCCTCGAAGGCCCCGCCTCGAAGGCCGGCCGCACACCCCATCCCGACCGCCACCGTAGGGCCGTAGACGGGCACACCCCCAATCCTTAGGCATTCTCCTGGACCGAACCTCCCCCATCCCGTCAGCATGGACCACCGGCAGAGAGCTAGGTCGGGGCAGCCTCGCCGTCGTCTATGCGGCGACGGATGGCGAGCGACACGGGGCCCTCAAGCTCTCTCCCTTCCCTCGCTCCTGCACGCCCGTCGAGGCCGAGCGCGCCTGGCCCGCCATGAGCGCGCGGCTCGACGCGGTGGCCAGCCTCGGGCATCCGGCGCTCATTCACCTATGGGATTGGGGACTCAACGCCGATGATGGGCAAATATGGGTCGCGATGGAGCGGCTCTGGGCCACATCCCTTCCGACCCTCGCCCCCACCCTGCGCCCCGCCCAGTGGCTGGCCATCGCCCGCACGCTGGGCGACGCCGTGGCCCACGCGCACACAGCCCAGGTCTGGCACGGTGATATTAAGCCGAGCAACATCTTAATCGCGCCAAACGCCACTCCGACACTCATCGACTTCGCCCTCACCGGACCGGACCCCGCCCCAGGCTCCCCTCGGTGGATGGCACCGGAGTGCCTGCTCGGAGGCCCCTGCAGCCCCGCATCAGACCTCTACGCGCTGGGGCAGTGCCTGGCCGAAATGACAACCGGAAGGCCAGCTTTTGCCCTCCAAGGCTCAGGGCCCTCCAGACTCCTGAACCTGCAGGAGCTCAAGTCCCAGGGTGGCCCCATGGAGGTCGACCCTAGGGCGCCACGGGCCATGCAGCAGGCCATCGCCAACGCCACCGCGCAGGAGCCTGCCGACCGACCCACGGCGCTGGAGTTCGCAGGAATGCTCGCCACGTAGCCCCTACGGACCCGTGCCGACCTGGAGCTGGCCACGGCAGGCTTCAGGGAAGTTTTCGAGGAAGGAGGAGCCATCATCCAACCACCCGCAGTTCTGGCGCACCTCCTCCCGCATCCACGAGAAGCACTCGCCCTCGAGGGCCACCACATCCCGGATCCCGGTCACGAGCTCGCACTCGCTGCCCACCCGCGCGGCGTCCTTGAACGCGACGACGTTGTCTTCGAGCGTGCCGCGACTGCAGTCGTTGGTCGCGACCTCGGCAAATACCGCCGCGTAGTCCAGGCACGCCCGCTGAGGGGACGTCACGCCGGCGCATCCCACCATCCAGACTAGGGCGCTGATCTGAAATGCACGCAAAGGACCCTCCGACGTCCCAACACTAGCCCGGAATCTGCATTGGATCGCCCCGGCGATGGATCCGTCGTTGCGCTGATCGATCGCCCAGCCCCTTACGTCCATCTAGAAGAAATGGGCCGGCATTCTTGACGGCCTCATCCCAGCGGGTCACAGTCGGTGTGCGGCTGCACCTTCTGGTGAAGCCGCTTTCTCTGAACCCAAAGGTCCGGCGCGGTGCGGCAGCACATACAGCCGCCCGGACATAGACATTGATACGAGCCGCCGTATCAACTCAACCGAGGTAAATAATGGCAAATCCAGGCGTTACTGAAGAGCTTTATGGCGCATATAACTTCCTTCTGGAAATCACCGGAATCACCCAAGACACCGCTCTTGTTGTTGGTGGCTTCAAGTCCGTCAGCGGCATGAACTCCGAGACGGAAATCGTCGAGTTCAAGCAAGGCAACGACACGATCGTTCGCAAGAAGCCGGGACGTACCACGTACGCCAACATCACCCTCGAGCGTGGCTACACCGCCACGGACGACCTCTGGGAGTGGCGCAAGAACATTGAGGACGGCAAGATCGATCGCCGCAGTGGCTCGATTGTCATCCTCGACCAAGACGGCGCGACCGAAGTCGCTCGTTACAACTTCTACGAAGGATGGCCCTGCAAGTGGTTCGTGCCCGACGCGGCGGCGGACTCCTCGGCCATGGCCATCGAGAAGATGGAACTCGCTGTCGAGAAGGTCGAGCGCGGCTAGTCCGACGCTCTGATTGTAGACACCCCGGTCAGCCTAGCTGGCCGGGGTGTTTTTCTTTCTGGATCCGGTGACACGCGAGCCTGAAAGCGATCCCGAGCGCCCGCCCGACCGGCCTAAAACCGAACCCAGATGTCCAATGCCGGCTGCAGATCGGAGCGCAGCGCGCCGTCATTGTCGACGTAGACGCCGACGCCTAGACCTAGGTTGACCCGGAGCGGTCCCGTCGCGAGCACAGCGGCGCCACGAGGGCGGACCGCCACGCCCGGCTCGAAACCATAGAGCTCCAGACCCAGGTCCAATGAACCGACCAAGCCCAGGTTCTTGCTGATGTGCGTTTCGGCCAGCGCTGAGATGCCCGGGCCGGTGAGCACGGGTCGGCCGAGCAAGAGCGTGAGCTGCTCATCATCATCTTCCACCCGCCCGGCTGCGAGGGCGAACCACGGACGCACCGTCAGGAACCGCGTGTCCCCCTGCGTCCAGGTCATTGCCACGGCGAGCTCAGAGGACAACACCAGTGACCGCGTCTCCCAGGCGGGCACAAAGAGCCGGGCCAGGGCCACGGGCGTCAGCACACCAACACCACCCTCGACCGATACTTTCGGCTGCTCCTGCGTGCCTAAGCCCGCCCGAACGTGGCCATTGTAGTGGCCCAACACCAGCTCGCTGGATCGAACCGAGACCGTGACCTCATCGGTGATCCCGTAGGCGACCGTGCCCAAACCAATGACCCAGCCGCCTTCGTCCAGGGGCGGCGCGCTCCACTTGAACACCGGCTCCCCATCGACCAAGCCGTGCCGCAGACCTGCGTCCGTATCATCGGCCCTCGCAGCGGGAGCCGCGATGAGCAGGCCCAGGACCATTGGGACAACGCGCCAAATTACTGGCTTATAACGACGCACATCACTCCGTCAGACTCACCGATACCACAATGTCGCCCATCATCGGAGACACCGCCATGGCCATCTGCTGATTGCCCTTCTCGAACATGAGAGACACCAGGTCCTCGGTCGTGAAGTCGTGGCGAGCCGAGTACCCCGTCTCCTTTTCGATCGCCTCGCGCCAGGTTTGAGCCAAGACACCCAGCTGGGTTCCGCTGTACTGCACGACGATGGTGCGTTCATCGCTAAAGATCACGACGCCTGGCGAGATGGGCAGCGAGTAGTTGGACCACGGGGCCGAAAGACTGGCCTTCATATGAGCCGCGGTGGGGGGGCCGATATCACCGCCTGCGGCCACAGCAGGGGTGGTGGGGGCATTGATCACGACCGATCCACCGGTGTCCCCGTCGACGCCACCACCACCTCCGGAGACTGGGTAAGTCTGCGTCGGTGGCGTAGCGGCGACGATCATCACCACGATCACAAGGACGATGCCCAATAGGCCCACGCCCGCCACCGTGAGGCAGCCGAGCAGCCCAAAGCCTGTGACGACCGCACCGGTGCCTCCCGAGCCTAGGGCCTGGGTTCGCTGTGGAGCGGTGGTCGATCGACGGTCGAGAGGTGGGGGGGCGATCT
>JBGCER010000160.1:0-3918 GCA_045106515.1 Myxococcota bacterium | reverse complement strand
CGCCGTACCACGCGCTCGCCAGAATCGCCAACTCCTGCCGCAGCGCCTGGCACTGGGTCCACTCCTCGACATAACGGGGGCTCGCTGAGGATCTCGGGGAGCGTGTATCACTCGATGCCAGTGCCCGGGCGGCAAAGAAATCACACACGGTACTCATAAACTCAGGGCTGACTCGAGCGCCGCCCACAAACGCCTCGATGGAAAGCTCGCGCCAACTCTCCCGCAACTCGTTTAGCCCAATCTCCCCCCCGGTATCCTCTGACGGATGGTCACACCCCCAAAACTGCGACCTAGGACGGTCCGCGATCGCGTACGCAAACACCCGAGAGATCTCTGAGGCGATCCCGTCCAACAGGATCGGCGTATCCACGGTTGCCGCGGGGATCTTGAGAATCACGATATCGTGAGCAACGGTGACATCTGGGTTTACAACTTCTCCGACGACCGTGAGGCACGCGCGGATCCCAACAAACCGATGCAGCATGCTGCACGCGATCAGATTGGAGATGCTGGGCAGATTGCCCAACGCCCCCTTTCGGCGCAGGTTGAGATCTGCCGTAGAGAAGAAGGAGGCCTGATGCCAGTGCGGGGCAGACAAGGCAGCTCTCATCGCCGCAAGCACGGTATCTAGATCGCGGTGGAGCGACGCCAGGGCAACGCTGATGTCACCGACAGCCGGCGCGGCCTCTGGAGTCGAGATCACCGAACTCAGAATCTTCAAGCTGTCGCGCAACGCCAACAGCGGCGGGATCAGCTCGATCGACTGCTCCCACAGTCCCGGAGAATCCAAGGCCCACTGCACGGCGCCATAGCTGGCGAGAACTTGCTCCGCCTGGCTGTATGGGATCTGAAGTGATCGCAGGACGGATCTGAGCTCCGTCGGACCGGGCATCCCGAGGTCGTCTTCACCGCCGAGCAGCGTCGATCTTGGGTGCGTGTTGATGTGGTTGTCCACGGCTTCAAGCCCATCAACCGAGTGGCTTGCCACCGAGATGAAGGATGCAGACCCGAGCATGTTGCCGCCCTGAGGAGAGCGGAGGTTCAAGGCCGTGCGGTGCGCGGCGGGGAGGCAGGCCACCGAGACAGCATCGAGCGCACCACCGCCATCCTCCGCCCCAAGAGCTTTGATGGTCCTGGGGGGCGAAAGAAAGTCGAACTGACCGATCGTGATCTGGCCGCCAGGGCGATCCTTCCAGTGATCTTGCAGCGCGTGTTCGTGGCCGGGGTTGACCGCAAACCCTGCGCTCCAGGTCAACTCCGACACCATCGGAGCACTCCCCGAAGGGGTCACGTCGGACGGTTCGGGAAACTCCGCCGCCACCTTTGCAGCCAGCTCGTGAAGCTGCGATTCACTGGGGTCCCCCATGTTGGTGACATGGCGCGTTGTCATGCAGTCGATCGCGAAGTCGAACCCGAGCGTCGTGGTCGTGGAGAGGGAAACGTGAGAGGCTTCGTTGTTCCCGTGCTCCTTGGTCTGCGTCCGGATCCGGATCGTCAGCTCCGCCAAGGCGTGGAGGTCGACCGCATGGGCGACAACGACCACTTCGTTCCACGCGAGCGTGAGCCCTACGGCGGCCTGCGCCCCAGGGTAACCCGAACGCCATTCGGACGTCCGCTGCCATATCCGCCTCAACGTGTCAAGCATCGAGGTGGCGGTCACAGCCTCATGTTTCGACCTTGGCCAAGTCGAGAGCGGCGCGAGCTTCACCTGGATAACCGCCATGAACCGAGACTCAGGCGGTAACCGCAGCTCGCCGCCCCCCTCACGCTGGCCCGCGCGATCGAGCATCTTGAGGTAGTCATCGTTGAGGGTCGTATCGCTGCCGACCGCCTTGGGGAGAAAGCAGGTATAAGCCGATTGCCGTATCCCCATCAGGTTGCTGCTGCCATCCTCGGACGGCGGCCACGACGCGATGGAGTCGGAGGCGTGAATCGTCGCCAGATCGTGGCTACCCCAAAGACTGTAGATCAGAGGGCGGTAGCCACCTGAACGTAAAGCGGGGTCGTCCACCTTGAGGCCAGTTCGCTGCGCCAGATCTTCACTGCGACGGGTTGGGGTTGACGCGATGCGACGGGCAAGGGCCGCAGCCATCTCCGTGAGCGACTCGGGCTTGGACCCCCGAGGTCGGATCGGGGGTTGGATCAGATGAACATGAAGAAACTGCGGGTGGCAGTCCTCATTGGTCTTCGACTTGGTTCTCGCCGCCTTTCTCCTTGCGCCCACGCAAACTCCTACTGAAATGCGGGTCCGACATCGAATCTCCTAGGCGCCTACCTGGTTTCGCGGTCGTTACGAACAGGCCATTACAATAACTCACGGTCCAGCCAGTTCCACATTGGTCCGGATTGATCCAAGGACCTGCACTCCATCAAAGGCTGCACCTCGTATCCACAGAACTACGCCAGAATCGGCCGGATCACCGAGCCATGTACATCCGTCAATCGATGGTCCCGGCCTTGGAAGCGATGGGTCATGCGCTCGTGGTCGATGCCCATGAGATGGAGCAGGGTGGCATTGAGGTCGTGCACGTGCACCGGGTCTTCTTCGATGTTGTAGGAGAAGTCATCCGTGCGGCCGAGGTTGACCCCGCCCTTCACGCCGCCGCCGGCGAGCCACACGGTGAACGCGCGGGGGTGGTGGTCGCGGCCGTAGTTGGTGCGACTCAGCGCGCCTTGGCAGTACGTGGTGCGGCCAAACTCCGACGCCCACACCACCAGCGTGTCGTCGAGCATGCCCCGTTGCTCCAGGTCGCGGATGAGCCCCGCGCAGGGCTGATCGATATCCCGCGCCTGGCGGGGCAGGTCCCCGGTGAGGTTGCCGTGCTGGTCCCAACCCCGGTGGAAGATCTGCACAAAGCGCACCCCCTGCTCCGCCATGCGCCGAGCCAGCAGGCAGCTCGCCGCGAACGTGCCGGGCTTCTGCGCGTCCGGCCCATAGAGATCGAGCACGCCCTCGGTCTCTCCCGATAGGTCCACCAAGTCGGGCACCGAACGCTGCATGCGAAACGCCATCTCATACTGGGCCATGCGCGTGAGCGTCTCCGGGTCGCCGATGGCGTCGTGCTGCTGCTGGTTGAGCTCGGCCAAGGCATCCAACATGCGCCGGCGTTCCGCCCGCCCCACCCCTGGCGGGTCGCCGAGATACAGCACCGGGTCCCCCTGGGCACGCAGGGCCACCCCCTGGTGCCGCGACGGCAAAAACCCCGAGCCCCACAGGCGCGAGTAAAGCGCCTGGGCGTCCTTTCGACCGGTCCACGACGCGGTCATCACCACAAACGTCGGCAGGTCGCGGTTGCCGCTACCCAGGCCGTAGGACAGCCATGCCCCCAAGCTAGGTCGGCCGGGGAACTCGTGCCCCGACGTCATAAATGTGATGCCCGGGTCGTGGTTGATCGAATCCGTGTGCATCGAGCGAATCACCGCCAATCGATCCACGACCCCCGCCGTGTGCGGCAGCAGCTCGCTGACCTCCGTGCCCGCCTGGCCATGGCGCGCAAACTTGTAGATGGACGGGGCGATGGGGAAGCGCTTCTGCCCCGACGTCATCGTCGTGAAGCGCTGCCCCTGGATCACCGATTCGGGCAGGTCCTTGTCGTAGAGATCCTGCAGCTTGGGCTTGTGATCCCAAAGATCGATCTGCGAGGGTGCCCCCGACATGAACAGGTAGATCACCCGCTTCGCCCGCGGCGCGTGGTGCAGCACCTTGAGCATGCCATCGTGGGGATGGCCCGCGGCGCCGCCTAGAGAATCCGCAGCGCGCAGCCCGTTGCCGCCGAGCAGCGACGCCGCCGCCGCAGCCCCCACGCCCGATCCAGCGCCCCGCAAGAGGGCCCGACGGGTGAGAAGAGACCGCAGCTCTGCGGCTGCTTGGTAAGGAACGGTCATGGCCTGGTCACCACTTCGTCGAGGTTGAGGAGG
>JBGCER010000159.1:0-18827 GCA_045106515.1 Myxococcota bacterium | reverse complement strand
CCACCGTGTGCGACCGACTCCGACGCACGACCCCATCCGCAGTCTCGTGCAGCTCACGCCACCGAAGCTTGAACCCACCACGGTACGGCGCGTAGCTCACGCCCTTGATCCCCGGAATGCTCGCCATGGCCACCTCCATCTCGTTGATGGAAGAAGGCTAGGGGAGTGTGTCTCCGAATGTGTCTCGATCGAGTTCGCAACCTCGAAAACGAAGGTTCAACCTACCTCTAAACGTTGAACCGGAAATGCATCACATCCCCGTCCTGCACCACGTACTCCTTCCCTTCAACCCGCATCTTCCCGGCGCTCTTCAACCCAGCTTCACCCTTGTATTCGAGCAGATCCGGGATCGAGTACACCTCGGCCCGGATAAACCCGCGCTCAAAGTCCGTGTGGATCACGCCCGCGGCCTGGGGCGCCTTCATCCCCTCGGTGATCGTCCACGCCCGAACCTCTTTGGGACCCACTGTGAAGTACGTTTTGAGCCCCAACAGCTCATACGTCGCCCGCGCCAGCACCCCGAGTCCAGCCTCGGCCAGGCCCATGTCTTCCAAGAAGGCGTCGCGCTCTTCGGGGTCGCTGAGCTCGGCGATCTCGGCTTCGACTTGGGCGCACAAGACGATGACGCCGGCGTTCTCGGTCCGCGCCCGCTCCCGCACGACGGTGACGAAGGCGTTGTCATTGGCCAGGCCGTCTTCGTCGACGTTGCAGACGTAGATGACGGGCTTGTTGGTGATGAGGTGCAGGTCGTTGAGGGCGGGCAGCTCGTAGTCTTCCCAGGCGATGGTCCGAGCGGGCACGCCATCGTTGAGCACGGGCACGACCTTTTCTAAGACGGCGCACAGGGCGATAGCGTCTTTATCGCCGCCTTTGGCGACTTTTTTGGCTTTTGCCCAGCGCTTTTCGGCACTTGCTAGGTCGGCGAGGATCAGCTCGGTCTCGATGGTTTCGATGTCGCGCAGGGGGTCGATGGAGCCGTCGACGTGGGTGATGTCGTCATCTTCGAAGCAGCGCACGACCTGGATGACGGCGTCGACGTTGCGGATGTGGCCCAGGAACTGGTTGCCCAGGCCTTCGCCTTGGCTGGCGCCCCGCACGAGGCCGGCGATGTCGACGATCTCGACGGCGGTGGGGATGACCTTCTGGGTCTGCTGCACGGTGCAGATCTGCTGAAGCCTCGGGTCGGGCACGCTGACGATGCCGGTGTTGGGCTCGATGGTGGCGAAGGGGTAGTTCGCAGCCAGCGCACCCGCCGAGGTGAGCGCGTTGAACAGGGTGCTCTTGCCCACGTTGGGCAAGCCGACGATTCCGGCCTGGAGGGACATGGGGGCTCCGATGCCCGAGGACGGGCGGCAGTGGCGAAGACCGGCGGATACCCACCCGGAGCCGACCCCGCCACCGCCCCCCGTCACCTGGAGCCTGTGTGGTCTTTTTCGCCGTGGACCGCAGCTTTATGCACCTGGGTCGAGACCAAGTGGTCTTGGTAGGCCGTGTGCGAGGAGGCCTCGTTGAACCTGGAGATTTGCTGGATGTGCCGGGTCTAGGTGAGGTCGAGATCGCTTCGGTGGAGTCTGTGGCCTTCGCCGATGGTCGGCAGGTGCCCTGTGTGTGTTTTGCAGCGACGGCCATGGAGTCGTCGCCCGAGTTCGAGCCCGCAAGCCTGGACGGCACGGAGCTACAGGTGGTGCCTCAGTGGTCGTAGATCTGCCCCCCTGGCCCACGTTGCTCCACACCTTGCCCAATGCCCAAGACGGCGAGGCCTTTGTCCACGCTGTCGAGGCGCTGATCGGCCCCTGCCCCCAGGCGGAGCTGCTGGAAGGGTGGTCCCCACAAGACCCCGTGGACGTGCGGATCGAGGTGCCCAACCTGACCCTGATTCAGGCGGGGGAGCTTCTGGGGGCCTTTCCCACTCTTAAGGTTGTGCCGGGTCTGTTGTCGGGCGTGCAAGAGGCCCGAGACCAGGAGCGCGTCCTGCCGGATCGACTCCAGGCCGGCCCGATCACCGCGGTCTTGTGGTCCGACTCGGTCGATGGGGGCTTGGTCTTGCCCGATGTGACGTCGGAGTCCGCCGACGCCGAGAGCGCAGCGGTGGCCAGCGAACTGGTGCAGGCCCTGCGTGACGTCTCGGTCGAGCTGGTGCCGAAGCCAGGCACGGCGGTGGATTTTGTTCGGGATCGCACCACGGGGCGACGGGGCTGGCGACTGACGGTGCCCGCATCGCTGCTGGACCCGCTCGATGGCGAGTCCCTGCACGCGCTCCGCCTCGATGTGTTGGCGGCCTTGGGTCAGGTGATGGCCCGACGCCAGACCTCGGACGTGCGCATCGCCCCAGACGTGCAGTGGGATCCTCGCGTGGGCTTTTCGGTGCTGTTGTGGCGGTCGGGTCCGGTGGGCCCGGCCTTGGCCGGCGATGGGACGGTCTACCCGGGCCTGACACCGTCGATGGAGGCGCTCACGGCGCTGGACTTGGGAGATCGCATCCCCACCCTAGAGCTCCAGGTGGTGCCTCGGGCCCCCCTGTCCCACGACGACCTTGTGGCCCGGGTGGTGGCGCGCATCGAGGGCACCACCCTGTCTGGAGGCCGGTCCCGGTGGGTGGCGAGTCAGACGGGCTTCGGTGTGCCTGCGACGTGGGTTTTCTGTCCGACTTGGACGCTCTCTGCTGCCAATTTGCAAGAAGAAATGCCGATTATTTCGTCGCTCGCTGCCGACGATTCGGTGTTGTCGGTGCGCGTGGTGCCGGGGGCTCCTGCGGGCTTGGAGGCCAAGGCGCCCTTCCTGGACCCGGCGGTGCACTGGGTGGGTCAGCGCTTTGTGGTGCGATGGCGCGATGGCGTGAGCCGCCGCGATCAGCTCGCCGCCTGGGTACCTCGCGACCCCATTCCCGCCGATGCACCTCTGGTCTTGGCCTTGCACGACGCCCTGTCCAAGGTCCCGATGGGGGCGCCCATCGAATCCGACGGCCGCTGGGTCCGTCCGGTGGTGGACGATCTGGGACGCTGCGGCTTCGCGCTGCACTGGGCAGGAGCGGTGGCCTGGGACCCGACGCATCTATCTTGGCTCTTCCGCGGGGTGGGCCAAGCGGTGCTTCCTGGGCTGTCCGATGTGGTCGACTTAGCCCTGTCCGACGATGCCGTCGTGATGTTGCTCTGGTACCGACAACGGCCTGGGGAATCCGCGGGGGATGAGACTTGGGTGTCGATGGGTTGAAGCCTGCACGCGTCGGCGGCATCCTGACGGCTGAACGCAATGGAGGCGACATGCGAGGGTGGTTCACGGGCGCGCTAATGATGGGAACGCTGGCGGCATCGCTGGCTCCGACGTCCGCGATGGCGGAAGACAAGACCTACTCGGTCACGGGCGGGCGCCTCGAAGTGATGGTGAAGTACGATCGTAACGCCCTTATCGGCGGACACGATCACATCCTAGAGAGCACCTCGTTCTCGGGCTCGGTGACGGTGGACCCGGCCAACCCCGCGGGCTGCAAGATCAACCTCTCGATGCCGGTGAACACCCTGTCGGTGGACCCGGCGGGCGCGCGGTCGCGTCGCGGCTTGGAGGGCACCACCTCCGACGGCGACAAGAAGTCGATCCTGAAGAACGCCCTGTCCAAGGGTCAGCTGAACGGCGAAGCGCACCCGAACATCACCTTCGCCTCGACGAGCTGCGCGCCGGCCGGCGACAAGATCCAGGTCAATGGCAACCTGACCATCCGCGGTGTTTCCAAGCCCGTGTCGACCAAGATTAAGGTCACGGCCGATGGCGCTTCGTTCCGCGGCACAGGCTGGTTCTCGACGTCTCACGCGACGTTCGGATTCAAGCCCTATTCCGCGCTGCTCGGAAGTCTCCGCAACGCCGAAGAGCTGACCATGTGGGTCGACGTCAAGGGGCAGTAGACTGTCAGGGTGGCAATCACCCGACGACAGTTCATTGTGGTGGGAGCGGTAGGCTCCCTCGTCCTCGCCCTTGGCGGTGTGGGCGTGGGGTTGAGCCTGGCGTTTCGGCCCTCGGTGCATCGGGAGCCAAACACGCCGCTCGTGGCCTTGTCGCCGCTCGGGTTTTCGATCCTGGCGGCGGTGGCAGGCGCCCTGGTCGACGTTCCGGACCAGCCCGATGCCGACGAGGCCGGTGTGGCTGAGGGCGTCGACGCCTTGCTCGCGCGGCTGCATCCGGCCGTCACCGCCGAGCTCGAACAGGGTCTTCGGCTCCTGGAAAACGCGGCAGTCAGCGCCGTGCTCGAAGGGCGGTTCACGACCTTTTCGGCCAGCGACCGCGCCACGCAGCAGGCGGTCTTGCTCGCGTGGTCGGAGTCCGAGTATTCCCTGTTTAGACGCGTGTTTCGCGCGTTGCATGGTCTGTGCATGAGCGTGTACTGGAGCCAGCCGGAGCGCCACGTGGCGTGCGGGTACGCCGGCCCGCCAGACCTGTCGATGTTGATGCCGGAGGCCCCATGAGCCGGGTGTTGACCGCGGCAGATCGCACACAGGACACCGTGTGGGACTGCGATGTGTGCATCATCGGTTCGGGGGCAGGGGGGGCGGTGTTGGCCGCTGGGCTCGCTGAGCAGGGCGCGTCCGTCGTGGTGTTGGAAGCGGGGCCCCATCGGAGTCGCGCCGACTTCAAGATGCGGGAAGCTACGGCAATGATGGACCTGTACCAAGAGGCCGGCACCCGCTCGACCGAGGACTTGGCCATCACGATCCTGCAGGGCCGCTCCGTCGGCGGCGGCACGACGGTCAACTGGACATCGTGCTTTCGAACGCCGGATCGCATCTTGCAGCACTGGCGAGAGGTCCACGGCCTCAGCGAGCTGACCCCCGACGCGCTGCGCCCGCACTTTGAGGCCGTGGAGTCCAGGCTCAACATTCGGGAGTGGCCAAAAGAGCTAGCGAACGCCAATAACCGCGTCCTATTGGACGGGTGCGCCAAGCTGGGCTGGGACAGCGGCCCCATGCGCCGAAATGTGAAGGGCTGCGCCAATAGTGGCTACTGCGGGATGGGGTGCCCCGTTGACGCAAAACAGGCGATGCATCTGACGTATTTGCAGGATGCGCTCGCGGCCGGAGCGCGGGTGCAGGCTGAGGCGGCGGTGCATCAGCTCGACGTCGAGGGCGATCGTATTGTGGCGGTTCGAGCCCGTATCCAGCCCCATGGGCACCCGGTGCCCAGCGGCCCCCTGCTCACGGTTCGCGCCAAGGTGACGGCGGTCTGCGGCGGTGCCATCAACAGCCCGGCCCTGCTGCTTCGGTCTCAGATCGCCGCCTCTTCACCGGTGGGCAAGCGGACCTTCCTTCACCCGGTTGTGGCGGTTCTCGGCCAGTATGAGCAGCCGATCCACCCCTGGTACGGCGCCCCACAGTCTTCGCACAGCCACCGATTTATCGACCGGGGTCCGCACAAGATGGGCTTCTTCCTGGAGGCGGCCCCGCTGCATCCGGCCCTGGCGGCGGCGGCGTTGAAGGTGGGCGGTGCTGAGCACGCCGGATTGATGGCGCAGCTCCATCGGACCTCGGCCCTGCTCGCGCTGCACGTGGATGGCCTCCTGCCCGGGGATGAGGGCGGCGTGGTGACCATCGACGACTCGGGACGTCCGCGGGTGGCCTACCCCATCGGGCCCCAGCTGCTCGAAGCCTTGCCGGTGGCCCACGATGCGATGGCCCGCATCCACTTGGCCGCCGGGGCTCAATCGGTGCTCACCTCCCACACTCCGGTGGTGAGCCTGTCGGACGAAGCGGGGCTAGGCGCGTTGAAAGATGCTGAATATGGAGCGTTAAAACACGGTATTTTTACGGCCCACCAAATGGGCGGCTGCACCATGGGCACAGACCCCTCCACCAGCGTCGTAAATCCGAAGCATCGCGTTCATGGTCTTGGCAACCTGTTTATCGTCGACGGGTCTGTGCTGCCGACGGCATTGGGCGTGAACCCGAGCCAGACCATCTACGGCTTGGCGCACAGGGCTCGCCGCTTCGTTGCCGAGGCGATCTGACTGGCAACCCTCACGAATCGGGCGGGCCGGTCCGACTGCCTGCTCATGGCTACTCACCAACATCAATCGGTTCACGATGCACGACGGGCCCTCGCTCAAGCGCTTGCGCTGGTCGTGGTTTGGGTCGTGATGGGTTCGACGGTGCTGACGCTCTTGGAGGACTGGTCCTTCTTTGAAGCGCTGTTCTTCGTGCTCATCACGGTCACCACCGTTGGCTACGGCGACCAAGGCATCTCGGATGTGGGCCGCTGGGTCACCATCCTGCTGATGCTGGGAGGAGTCGGTGGCACCACCTACTCGTTCGCCTTGATGGTGCAGGTGGTTTTGGTTCACGGGGCGGACTGGAGGTGGCGCATGCTTCGCAGCATTTCGAAGCTTGAAGAACACGCGGTTGTGCTGGGCTATGGCCGAATGGGCGAAGCTCTGGCTAAGGAATTATTGGCGTCTGGGCTGGATGTTGTGGTGATTGATGGGCTCGAAGAGCGGACGGATGCCGCTCGGGTCTCGGGCTTCTACGTCATCCAGGGCGACGCCACCGATGAGGCCACTCTGGTGGCGGCGGGCATCGGTCGGGCCAGCGCTCTCGCGGTCTGCCTAGACCGGACCGAGATGTCTTTGGCCGCGGTCCTGTCGGCCAGGGACTTGAACACCGGCGCGCGCATCGTCGCGCGGATCAGCCGCCCGAACGAAGAGCGACGGATGCGCTTGGCCGGGGCGGACAGCGTGGTCAGTCCGCTCCACGCGGGCGCTCAGGACGCGGCTCGTCTGTTGATCCGCAGTGATGTGACCGAGCTATTGGCCAATCACATGGAAGTTGGCCTGGACCTGGGCGTGGGCGAAGTGCACGTGCAAGACGGCTCGGCCTTGTGTGGTCGAACCCTGGCGAACATCGGCGCCCAGCATGTGCGCTCGGTCAGCTTTGTGGCCCTGTTCCGCGATGGCCAGCCGGCGACCGTTCGTCCGGACTCCGCCACAGTCCTGCGCCCGGACGACAATATTGTCCTGGTCGGCCCATCGGCCGAGGTCCAGTGGCTCGTCGATGAGTCGCGACAGAAGCGCGCGGCCTAGATCGCCTCTTCCATCGCGGCTTCTGCGCTGAGCACGGCGACCTCGCTGCGCACCATGCGGTAGCCTGTCTCGGCCAGGCGCTCGGGTAGGGCTGCGCTGTTGATCGCGGTCCAGGCGGCGTCCCCGAGCCGATCGATGGCTTCCCGCGCCACGATCAGCGCAGGCGCCGCGACGGGGCGGTTTTGCTGGGCGGTCGTGGTTGTTCGGGGGGCGACCGCTCCGAAGTCGGGCCACTGCTCGAGCTCGCTCAGCATTTCCGTGACCCAGCCCGGTGGCATGGTGGTGCCGGCGTCGATGAAGGCCACAGCGGCCGCGTTGCTGGCCATCGCTTGCTCCAGGCCACCGCGGCGTACAACCAGGCCAGCGGGGGCCTGCACATCCTCGCTGACGTACGCGACGACAGCCGCCTCGGTGGCTGCGAGAGAGCCTAGCGTCGCCGTGATATCGCCGCCGGAACGGACGATCACCGGGGTGGGCGAGGCGGAGAGTGAGCCTGGAAGGCGCTCATCTTCGAGTCGGAAGCCGCTTCGCGCGATGGCGATTCCACGGTTGAAGGCCTGCATGCCCACCACGCGGATGATGGCGTCGAAGTGCTCGGCGGCGCCGGTCTTTCGATAAGGCTCTTCGAGGGTGCACACTTGCTGGATGCGGGCGGCGAGCCCGGATGCTTGCTCGGCGTTTCGGTCCGCTTGGAGTCGGCGGTCCGCGAACCACGTCGCATCGAGATTCTCCTCTTCTGGATTGACGAGGAATCGGGGATCGTCGTGCTTTTCGGCCAAGTGAACGCAGGCCCATCCGCGGATGAGCTGCTCCACCTGGAGGTCGCCGATGGCGATGGGGTAGTCCATGTCGCAGCCGATGCTCGCGTCATAGCGGACTCGGATCCCCCGCTCTGACTCAAGGCGGATGCCCAGATCGGTGTCGTCGCAGCCGGCCGAGAAGAGCGGATCGAATCCTCCGATCTCGACAATATCGGCCTTGGGAACCGAGATATTATTGGCACGGAAGGCGGCGCCCCCATGGACCGTGCCGTCGATGAGCTCGGGCTGGGCATAGAGCAGGTTGCTGGTATCGATGAGCTTGCGAAGGCTGTTGTCGATCAGGTTTGGGTGCACGCGGAACGCGCCCAGAACGGCCTCGGCTTGTGCAGTCTGGGTCTGAGTGGCCAGATGCTGTCCAACGCACGCGGTGTGGGGCCGGCTCTCCTCATCAAAGAAGACCAGGTACGTACCCTTTGCCGAATCGACCGCCGCTTGGCGTGCGGTGGCCACACCCGCGCCCTCCATCCGGATGACGGTGGTGTCGAAGCCGTACTCCTCGGGTTGGAACAGGCTTGTGGCGGGGGTGCCATAGGCGCGGTCCACCGCGATGACCTCGAACAGACCCGGCGGCAGGTCCTGGGCCGCCAAGCGGTCCAGAAGGTTGATGGTGTGGGCCAAGTGCGTGACCTGGGTGATCACGGACACCGGAGGCGCCGGCTGAGGCACATCATCCCAGGTCTCGCGAGCCTGCGGGATGTTGGAGGTGAGCACCTGGGCGAGGTCGACCAGCGGCCCCTCTTCGGGGAGGTCCACACCCAGCAGGGTGGGCGTGGCTCGAAGGTCTTTGCACGCCGAGATGAGCGCGGCTGCGGCGGGGTGCTCAGGGTCGATGATGATGGTGGCTGGGCGAATCGCGGCGATCCACTGGGTCCAGGTCTCGGAGTCATCAGGAGAGCCCATGGCCGAGACCCAGTTGAGGTTCGGGCGCACGACCAGGTGGTTCCACTCGGTCAGGCACGCGTCGATGACCTTGGTCGTGTCCTTGTTGGCGGGGGCGGCCACGATGGCCACGGCGCGGGTCTGCGTGACGCCGAGCCCTTGCAGGACTTCGCGCACATCTTCGTGCTCCGGGTCGTGGAAGAGCACGCCGCGAAGACCGGGGATGCCATCGGCGGGCCGACCTTCGCCATCGAGCAAGGTCGCCAGGTTGATTGCGGCGTCTGCGAAGGTGGGGTCCGCCCGCAAGGCGGTGTACAGGCAGCCGATGGCCATCTGGGTCTTACCGCCTTGGAAAAGGGCGACAGCGAGGTCGTTCCACGCGGCTCCGTTCATCTCGTCGAGGCCTGTGGCCTCGTCGAACGCCTGGATGGCGCCATCGAGGTCGCCGGCGTCCAGAAGGGCTCGCCCTTCCTCGATGAGAGTGGCGGCGCGCTCGACCTGTTCGTCGGTGCCGGTGGGGTCTGGGGTGTTGAGATCTGCCATGGGGGTCTCCTTGGTGACGGGCAGCTCAATGGGCCCGGTCAGACGCCGATGGGAGTGGCGACGCTGGACCTTCGGTGCGCTGTGAGCCCGCTTGAGGATCCTCCTTTCAGAAATCGAGGTGATTCTGTGCCCGTCGAGACCGCTTGGGAGATCAACGCCGCTTGGCTCGCACGCCACGCACCCCAGTTGTGGCAGCGCCTGCTCGACTGTGGCCCTTCGGACCGCATCAAGTGGAGTGAGGGTCGCCTGTTGTGGTGGCGCGGGCTCACCCCGGTCGAGGTCGTCGAGCCCAGCCCGGTGGACGCGCCGAGTGATCGCGACGTGGTGTGTCTGGGGTTTGGACGTGGAGACTGGGTCCATGAGCTGCTGCAGCAGTCCGACCGCGACGTGGTGGTCTGGGATCGTCACCCCGGCTTCTTACGGCCGGCGCTTCAGCACCGAGACTGGACGACGTGGTTGGCCAGCGGTCGGTTGAGGCTGATTGCAGGCGGAGACCTTCTGAAAGCTCAGGGGCCGCGCGTGCCGCACCCTGTGCTGGGCCTGCGCTACGCCGATGAGGCGCGCTGCAAGGGGGGCCGACGGGTCCTATTGGTGGAGGGCAGCCTCTTCGTGGACGACGTGGCGCAGGCGCTCACCGCAGAGGGCTGGAGCGTCTTTCGTTGGGACGTGGCGGACCTGCCGACGGCCGAGCTGGAGCGAACGGCGGCGGCCGTTCAGCCGGAGCTGGTGGTGGGCATCAACCACACCCACGGCTTGGCAGAGGCCTGCGAGCGCTTGGGAGTGCCGCTCATCGAGTGGGAGATCGACCCCAGCACCGACGCCTTGCGCCAGACGCAGGCCTCGGGAGCCACCGTCTTCACGTGGAGGCAGCGTCATGTGGAGCCCTTGCGCGCGGCCGGATTCCAGGCGGAGTACCTGCCATTAGCTACGAATCTGGATCGGCGCGCCCCCGCCATTCTGACCCGTGAGCAGCAGCAGACCTATGGGGTCGACGTGGCCTACGTCGGCTCGTCGATGGTGGAGCAGGCGAAGACTCTGATGGGTGAATTCGCCTTGTGGTTTGAGCGGGTCCACGGCGATCGCGCGGCGGGGATCCACCTGGGTCAGTCGCTCCTGGCGGTTCAGGCGGAACAGGGCGATCGCTATGTGCTGCCGACCTTGCTCCAGCAGGTTGCCCCCGACTTGGCCCAGCGCTTTGCCGACGCGGGATGTGCCCATGAACCTGCCGCTCTGCTCGGAGAGGCCGCCGCGGCCACCTATCGTTTGCGGACCTTGGCCCCTTTGGGTGCCTTGGGGTTGCATGTGTGGGGGGACCCGGGCTGGGCGGCTCTCGCGTCCCACGGCGCGACCTACCGGGGCTGGGCGGGCCACTTCGACGAGCTGACCCGCATCTACAGCGCCGCTCGTGTCCATGTGGATGTGGGACGTCTCTACCAGCTCGATATCGTGCCCATGCGGATCTTCGACGTGATCGCCGCTGGTGGCTTTGTGGTGGCCCAGCACAGCGAGGCGCTGGCGGAGCTGCTCACGCCGGGCGTGGAGGTGGTGACCTGGAAGACCCCGTCTGAGCTCGCGGAAAAGGTGGCGCGATACTTGGCGGATGAGGGTGCGCGAAAGCGAGTTGTGCAGGCGGGTCGAGCGCGTATCGTTCGTGAGCACACCATCGCGCATCGCGTACGGCACATGCTGTGCGCAGCTGCGGCGTAGTAGGGTAAGAGCCCCTCGATGACATCCGCCGGGCGCGTCATGGGATGCGGCTAGGCGGGGCACAACGGTCGACCAGCAACGTCTAATCGGAGAGTTTATGTCCTTGGAATCGGTTGAAGAGCGCGCCTGCTTTGGCGGGCTGCAGCACGTGCTGCGTCATCCTTCGACGGTGCTCGGGTGCGAGATGCGGGTGGGGGTCTTTGTGCCGCCCCAGGGACCAGACCGTCCCGTGTTGCTGTTCCTGTCTGGGCTCACCTGCACCGAGCAGAACGTGATCACCAAGGCCGGGGCCCAGCGCTACTGTGCCGAGCACGGGCTGGTTCTGGTGACGCCGGACACCTCGCCTCGCGGTGAGGCTGTGCCCGATCATGCAGACTACGATCTGGGCCAAGGTGCGGGGTTCTATCTCACGGCGACTCAGGAACCCTGGGCGACCCACTATCATATGGATCGCTACATCTGCGAGGAGCTACGCCAGGTTCTGCGCCCCATGTTGAGTAATGAACGCTGGGGCATCACCGGCCACTCGATGGGCGGGCATGGGGCCTTGGTGCTGGCCCTGCGGAATCCGGGGCTCTTCGCCAGCGTCTCGGCCTTCTCACCCATCTTGCAGCCGCTGGATGTGCCGTGGGGACATAAGGCGTTCGAGGCTTACCTTGGCCCGGACCGAGCGGCTTGGGCCGCCTACGACGCCGCCTCATTGGTGGCGTCTGCCCCCGAGCGCCTGCCCATGCTCATCGATCAGGGAGGCGCCGACAACTTCCTGCCGACGCAGCTCCACGCCGATCGCTTCTTGGCCGCCTGCCAGGAGGCCGGCCACACGGTGAACTACCGACTACAACCCGGTTATGACCATAGCTATTACTTCATTGCCAGCTTCATGGGAGAGCACGTCGCTCACCATGCGGCCGCGCTGTTGAGCTAGGACTCCCATGGCCCACGTCTCTCCCCCGACGGATCCCGAAGGTGGCGGACCGGGCCCTTCCGGTGCCGACCGCGTTTGGCTCGCGGATCGCCAAGTCGATCTCATGACCGGCGAAGTGCTTCGGGCGGGCGATGTGCTCGGGCGCCTCACCACCAAAGAGAAGGATCTTCTCCGATATTTGGTCGGTCGGGTCAATGAGGAGGTCCCGCGGGTAGACCTGCTCACCGATGTGTGGGGCTATGCGGCGACCGCTAAAACGCGGGCCGTGGACTTCACCGTGCGGCGCCTGCGTCAGAAGATCGAAGCCAAGCCCGATGAGCCCGCTCATGTGTGCACCATCCACGGCGTTGGCTACCGCTTCGATCCCGGAGAGGCGGTGGAGTCCGCCCCCGTCCAGGCGGTGGAAGGCGTGCATTGGTCGTCGGTCGTGGTGTCCGGACCGGCGCCCTTTCCCGACGCCGTTGTACGCATTCGCCGCGCCCTAGAGCGAGGGGTTCGACTGATCACGCTGGTGAGTCAGCTCGATGACGTGGGGCTCCAGACCGCTCTTCATGTGGCCGCCGCAGAGCCCGACGGGGCGGTGGTGCTCCAGGGCGGCGTCGCGGAGCTATCGGCGCTGGCCGGTGTGCCGGACGGCGATCTGGGGGCCTTGTGCCACGCCCTGCGCATGCGCACTCCGCCGCTGGTGGTCTTCAGGATCGAAGCCGATCACCCAGTGACGCCCTTCGCTCAGCTCCTGCGGGCGGTGCCGCACCTCAAGCTCGTGATCTGCGCCTCTCGCCGCCTGGCCATCGCCGGGGAACAGGTGCTGACGTTGCGATCTGCGGACCTCGACGAGGGGTCGGACCTCTCTGAGCTCGACGCCACGTGGGCGGGGCTGGCAGAGCCGCTGCGTGAGGCGTGGGCGGACTTGTCGGCCTGTGCGGGCTCGATCGACCTAGAGGGGGCCGAGGACCTGCTCGGCGCCACCGCCGTCGATCACTTGGACGCGCTGCAAGACGTGGGGCTGATGACCTTGGAGCCGGGACCCGAGGGCCTGCGGTTTCGACTCCGAGCTCCAGCCCGTCGCTACGGGTTGCAGCGACTGGGCCAAGGCGCTGCAGCGAGGCGGCAGCATCGCCGCCGCTACGTGCTTGAGGCTCACGGCGGCGTGGTTCGATCTCTGGGATTCGAGGTGTTGCCGTCCTTGGCTGGCGAGGCCGAAGAGCTGCACGCCTTGTGGAATGACGAAGAGGCGAGCCCCAGGGCCCGCACCTTGGCGGCGGTTCTCTTGGCCGCGTTGGGCCACGACCCGGCTGCGGCCGTCGCGCGCCTTGACGCGGCTCCAAACCCCGGACAGGCCGATGAGCTTGAGCTGACGCTAACGTTGGTTCAATCTCGGTTGTGCTTGGATATTGGTCACGCGAAACAGGCGCTGGAATCCGCGCAGCAGGCGCTGCAAGTGGCGGACCGACTGGGTCAATCCGAAGGGCGGGCTGCGTCGGGGGTGGCTCTGGCCATGGCCCTGGCCCGTCTGGGCCGCTTCTCCGAGGCGGCCGAAGCGGCGACGGGAGCCGGCCGGTCTGACCCGCAGCGTCGCGCGTCGGGCCTGCGGGCGCTGCAGGTGCTCGGCGGCGTGTGGTTCGAGATGGGGGAGCGTGCCGCCGCCGAAGAGGCCCTGCGGGATGGGGTTCACCACGCGCGGCTCCGACGTCTCGATGCGGAGCAGGCGCAAGGCCAGATCGCCCTAGGCAACGTGCTTCGGCACCGGAAGCAGCTCGCCGCTTGCCGCGAGGCCTATTCCATCGCCGAGCGTGTGCTGGCCGACCTGAGCGGGGCCGCAGGGGCTCAGGTTCGTCAGCGGCTGGTCATGGAGTACGCCATGTTGAGCCTCGAAACCGGAGACTCAGCAGGGGCCGTTGAGGCGCTGGAGCCTTTGGCCTTGGACTTGGACGAGCGGGGTGTCACGCGCGAGGCCGGAGAGGCGTGGCTGGGCGTGGCGACGGCCCGGTGGGCCTCGGGGGACTTGGATGGCGCAACCGAGGCCTTTGAGGCGGCTCGATCGCGGTTCGAGTCGGTCGAAGACGCGCTCTATTCGGGGCTGACTTTGGCGTGGTCCGGGGCGACGGCCGCCCGGTCTGGGGCCACGCAGATGGCCCAAGAGTGGCTGACGCAAGCCCACGCCGTGCTCCAGCCGCTGGGGCTGGAACGGGCGCGACAGGTGCTGGATGCGTGCCAGCTTCATCTAGATTATTCTCTTGGAAAGAACATTTCATCGGCATCAGCCTGGCGCGCATCGGTCGAGAACGACCCCAATGCCTGGGGTGATGTTCGCCTCGCGCTACGCTTGCTGCCGGCTCCAACGGAGGCCCCATGAACGACCGATTTGCCCTGCGTTTTGTACTCGCTGACGGTCGCCCCACCCTGGAGCAGGTGCAGAGCCTGTGGCCCGATGGGCCGGCGGTGCACCGACAGGACGATGGCGTGCTTCAGCTGCGCGATGATGAGCGCGTGTGGGCGCGGGTCGACCTGTTGGGCACCGATGATGCCCGAGGCAAGGCTATTCTCCAGGCGTTGGAGCGCACGGCCCGGCAACACGGAACCGGCGAAGCGCTCGAGAGTGTGCTCTTCGTACTGGATGCTGCCAGCGCCGTGGTCATCGCCATGCCCGAGGCCTCGAACGACGCGGAGTTGGAGCAGGCCATGGAGCCCCTCGACCAGCTCTGGGAGTTCCTCTTCGAGGAGTTCGGCGGCGTGCTGCAGGTCGATGGCGAGGGCATTCACGGCGAGGAAGGCGCGCTGATCGCCGTCGCCTAGGTCGCGGCTTGGGCCCGCTTGGCCATGAGTTTGTCTCGGAGCACGATCAGGGGCTGTGCAGACAAGTCATGCCGTTCGATCGCCGCGATTCGCTGATTGAGTAGCACGGGGGTTTGGTCGGAGATCTTGGTGTAGTGCACGCGGAAGAAGGTCTCGAAGTGCACCGGCGCCAGGGGCAGAATGTACTTGAGCACCAGCCGGATCCGGCCGGGTCCGAGCTGGCGCAGCAGGAAGGGGATGGGCTTATTGGTGGCCTTGGATGCGTAGACCAGGCAGGCGTGCATGGCTTGGTGGGCTTGCGCCAGCAGGGGGCGGTCAGCGGTGAGGCGGTCCATGGACCAGTCGGACAGCTCCAACGCGATCACCACAAAGGCCAGCATCGGTCCGGCGAAGGCTTGGTCCACATGGATGTCGTCGCGCAGGGCCGAGGGCGCGCCACCGGCGCTCATGGCGTCGACCAAGGCTTGAGCGCGGGACTCTGGGCCGCTGAAGCCGAGCTTGCCGCCCCACGGGAACCACCACGCTTGCCCGCTCTCTGGCAGGTCTTGGCCCGGCAGGGGAGCGGGCCAGGCCGATACGCTGATGAGGCCCCAGACCACCGCTTCGCGAGGGGTGCGCTCGTAAATCCACTCGGGGATGTCCGTGCCGGGCTGCAGCACCAAGATCGACGCATCGCCTCGCTTCTGCACGACCTCGTCGTACCAGGAGCCTTGGATCAGCGCGGTGGCCGACGTCGCGAGGGCGATGACGTCGATGCCGTCCACGAGCCCCTCGTCGAGGGAGGTCACGAGCTCGAAATCGGTCCAGCGGATGGGGGTGGAGCGGTCTTTGCGATTCCACGGATAGAGCACCATGCCCTCGGAGAGCCCAGGAAGGTGCTTCTCTTTGACCAGGTAGGTGACCTTGGCGCCGCCCTTTTGTAGGTGGTAGCCATAGACTTGACCGACTGAGCCGGCTCCGATGATGAGCACTCTCACAGCGTCTGACCTCCGGCGAGCTCGGTGAGCACCGCGTGCATCTGTTCTCGGGCGTGGCGGGCTCGGACTCGGATGCGCTGGGGAGGCTGCCCCAGGCGGACCGCCACCTGGGAGACCCGAGCGTCTCCCACTTCGAGTTGCCGCAAGATTGGGGCGTGCTCATCATCCAGCGTTCCGAGCAGCGCTTCGACGATCTCCGAGGACCAATCACGGGGCATCTGGCTCTCGATGGCGATGGAGGGCAGGTCCGGCAGGCCCGCGCCCATCCGACGGCACAGCTCGACGCAGGTGCGGTAGGTCACCTCGGAAATCCAGGGGGTGAGCCGCTCTTCGGGTGGGCGCGTGGTGCTCAGAACCTCGAGCAGGGCGCCGCGGACCGCGGATTCCGGCAGTCCATTGGACTGCAGCCGGGTTGTGACCGCCTCTACCAAGAGCCGGATTGCGGGATGCGTGGTCTTCACCCAACCTCCACGGCCCCTGGAACGTCCAGGATGGTTCTCGTCAAGGCCGCCAGGGCGGTTAAGGTTCCGCCCCGTCGGAGGAGATGTGTCGGAACAGCCCCTAGTCGGCGTCATCATGGGAAGCGATTCGGACTGGGAGACCATGCGTCACGCAGTCGAGGCTTTGCAGGCCCATCATGTGCCCTGCGAGCGACACGTGGTGAGCGCACATCGCACCCCGGATCGTATGATCGAGTACGCCAAGAATGCTGAGAAGCGTGGCATAAAGTGCATTATTGCGGGCGCGGGAGGCGCGGCCCACCTGCCTGGCATGGTGGCGTGCATGACCCAGCTGCCGGTGTTGGGCGTGCCGGTGGAGTCCCGTGCGCTCAAGGGCATGGACAGCCTGCTGTCCATCGTCCAGATGCCCGGAGGCGTTCCCACCGCCACCTTCGCCATCGGCAAGAGTGGCGCCACCAATGCGGCCATCTTCGCGATGCGCATGCTCGCGCTGCACGACCCAACCCTTCGGGCTCGACTCGACGAGCTGGTCTCGGTCAACGTCGACAAGGCCCTGGCTGGAGATCGACGCATCCAGGGGGCGGAGTGGACGTCGGGGAGCTCGGTGGCGGGCAGCTCGGAGTGATGCTCGCCGAGAGCCTGCACAGCCTGAACGCCCACGTTCGCGTCTATGCGGACTCGCTCGATTGCCCGGCGGGCAAGCGCCTTCCGGATGTGACCGTCGCGGCCTTCGACGACCCCGAGGCGCTGCTGGCCTTCTTCCAGTCTTGCGATTCGGTCACCTATGAGTCCGAAAACATCCCGGCCGGCCCGCTCTTGGCGCTGCCAGAGTCCGAACAAGCCAAGTTAAAGCCTGGGATCCACGTCCTGCAGGTGGTGCAGGACCGGGTCGAAGAGAAGCGCTTTTGCGCGCGCGCCGGGCTGCCCACCGCGGCGTACCGGGCCCTGGAACACATCGAGGAGCTGCCGGGTGCCGCGGCGGACATCGGCTTCCCCTTCATCTTGAAGTCCGCCACCGGCGGCTACGATGGTAAGGGCCAGTACCGGGTCAACGGCTTGCGCGACCTAGGTGAGCTGGCCCCGCTGCGGGTGCGTGCCGCCGGCCGTTGGGTTGTGGAAGAGGTGGTGGACCTGGTCAAAGAGGTGAGCTGCATCGTGGCCCGCCAGCGCACGGCCGACGGCGACCGAATTCAGGTGTTCCCGCCCTTCGAGAACGACCACCGCAACCACGCCCTCGACGTGACCCTCATGCCCGCGCAGGTGACCGAGTCCCAGGCCCAGGTCATGACCGGGCTGGCCATCGAAGCGGCCCGACAATTGGACGTCGATGGCCTGCTGACCACCGAGTTCTTCCTGGCGCGCAGCGCCGGCGCTGGCGGCGCGGGGGAGGTCGATGGGCTGCACATTCGAGTCAATGAATTTGCGCCTCGAACGCACAATTCGGGCCATGTGACCCGCCGCTCGTGCAGCGTGTCTCAGTTCGATCAGCTCGCGCGCCTCTTGGTGGGGTTGGCGCCCGGTCTGCCCGTGCCCTTCGACGGCGGCTTTGCCATGGTGCAGCTGCTGGGCGAGGTCTGGGAAGCCCAGGGGCGGAGCGGCGCTTTGGACCTATCGGCCTTGGTCGATCACTCCGCCGTGCTGGAAGTGAACCAGTATGGAAAGTCCGAGGTTCGCCGGGACCGAAAGATGGGTCATGTGATCTCAGCCGGGCCGACGGCGCTCGCGGCGAAGGCGGCGGGAGTGGCGTTTCGGGGTGCGTTGATGCGGACGGGGCAGGACTAGGCGTTCCGCAACAGCCCCAGCGCCCCATCCAACTTCGATGGAGCGAGCCGCCATACTTCGTCGCTGAAGCCGTCGACGCCATCGGTGGGGCCCGCGCCCATGATGATGCTGACGACCGAGAGGCCGAGGGCCTCGCGCACCTGCTGCACGCGCAGATCGACGTAGGGCGCGGTGACGGCGTGGCCATCGGTCACCACCAAGATGTCCGACCGATGCAGCTCTTGGTCTTGCAGCATGTCCAAGGCCTTGAGCAGCGGGCCATCGAAGTCGGTTCCACCGTCGAAGGACTGGGTGAGCACGTCGAGCAGGCCGTCGAGTGCGGCTCGTCCGCGGCGGATGCGAACTTCGAGGTGTTGGCCTCGTCCGCCGAACATGAGCACGTGGACCGCGCGCCCCTGGGGCAGCACCCGTCGACACAGGGCCAAGACCAGCGCCTTGCTGGCCAGCTCCGGGGGGCCGTCCATGCTCGCCGAGGCGTCGAGACAGACGATGAACGGACCTCGGGTGGTGCCTTCGCCGGAACCATCGAGTCCTGCGCCGGACAATTCAAGGCTTACAAGACGGTGTTCGGTCCACCGTGTGTAGAACAGGTCTTCGGTGTCGGGATCGGCGAGCAGCCCGAGTTCGCTGGGCAGGGCGTGACGGACTTCACCGCTGAAGTGTACGCCTACAACCTCTTCATTTCCTCCATCTTGGGTGCCTTCGCGACGGTCGGCTTCTTCGAGTCGGCCCAACATCTCGGCGATGGCTTCCAGCTCGGGCATGCGGTCCAGCAGCTGCACGAAGACGTCGAGGCGCTGCAGCGCGATCTGCTGAATCCGCCCTGGGGCCAAGGACCAGCCCACGCCGGGTAAGAACCGCTCTAGGTGGCCCAGGCCC
>JBGCER010000158.1:0-2942 GCA_045106515.1 Myxococcota bacterium | reverse complement strand
GCTGCGCCGACGCCATCGCCCAGCACGCCATCGCCAGCCGCGGCCACCTTGGCGTCGTCGCTCCACAAAAAAGGCTGCGAAACCGGCTCTTTTACGCGAGAGTATCGCCACCGGTGGGCTGAGAGGTCCATGAATGACAGGTTGGGCAGCACGCGATGAAGGGCGTCGCGAAGCGCCTGTGAAACGGCTTCGGCGGTGTCTTCTAGGTGGGCCGCGGACCACTCGGTGGATGCGTGAACGACCCACTGCTCCCCGCGTGGACGGCCGGGTTTGCTCTGGTTTCGGATGATGGCGGAGAGCACGGGGTGGTCGGTGAGGGCCGCCGCCGACCAATCGCCCGGTGGGGGCCCCGACGCCTCGGCCATGCCGACCCACTGGGGCGTCGTTTGCACGGCGGCGAGTGTGGCGCTCATGTGGGGCTCGATGTGGGCGAGCAGCGCCTGAGCTTGCGGCGCCGGAATACAGACCAGGACGTGATCCACAACCACCTCGGGCCGGTCTTCGAATTGGATCTGTACCCCGGTCTTCACCCGCTCGATGGCGGTGGCCCGGTGGGAGAATCGGGTCGCCAAGTCCTTGAGAAGGTGTTTTGGAAGTGCGTTCATGGAAGGGGTGGGCACGTAGCGACGGGCGAGATCCAGCGGTGTGGTTCCGTCGCGGGTCAGGCGCACGAAGGGGCCGTTCCACGGCTTGAGCAGGCCCGATTCCACCCATGCGCGCAGGTGGCGATCCAGGCAGGCGGGCATCTCCCCCAGCGATGGCGCGCCATGGTCAAATCGCAGAGCGTGACGCCGACGGGTCGACATCCGGCCCCCTGCGCCGCGCGATTTGTCGTACACCACGACGTCTACGCCGTGATCGGCCAAGGTTCGGGCGCACATCGCTCCGGCTGGTCCGGCTCCGATGACCGCCACAGTCGGACGGTGGTGATGTAGCGGACGCCGCACATGGGCTTGGAACCGGTCCAGCGTCACGCGGGCTTCGTGGGCGTCGACGCTGCGGCCCCTCACCGTGCCAGAGATGGCGGTCGCCGGGGAAAACGGGCGATCGAATGCCCCGAGGCACCACAGCAGCCCACCGTAGGACGCCGGATCGCGCCCATCGAGGGCGAAGCGATGGTTCAAGTCGACGAGGGTGCGCAGGGCGTGTTCGGGCCCGGTCGTCCACTCGATCAGAGCCTTTCCCCAGGTCATACGAACATTATTGTGCAGCTCTCCGTGCACCAAGAGCGAGCGCTGGCAGGCGTTCCACAGCGCGGATGGCGTCTGGCCGCGACTCAGCGTCTCTCGATCGAGCACCGCAGGTCGGGGGTCGGAGGCGTGCTCGGCCAGCGTCTGTCGGGCCCAGGCGGGCAGCGCGGCGAGGGTGCCATGCTCTGGGCGGAACCGACAGAAGTTCCAAGCGAGCTCCCGCCAGATCACCAGCTCATCGATGAACTTTTCGGCTCGATGGACCGAGGCCTCTCGCGCGAGGCGTGTGGGCGCCACCATGCCGTGGTGCAGGTAGGCAGACATACGGCTGACCCCGTGGCGCAGCGGGTCATTTCGATCCTTGGCGTATCGGTTCAGGCCGCCGCCCTGGCGAAAGGCGTCCCATCGGGCGTAGCCGGCGACCGATCCTCCACGCGTGTGGGGAACGGGGCCGATGGTGTGGTCGATGTCGCACTGGCTCACCGCCTCGCTCAGGTCACACGTCAGGTCGAGGGGCTCGAAGGGAAGGTCAGGCGGAACGAACGCCGGACCTAGGGGAGTGACCTCCTCCCAGGGCTGCTCGATGCGATCCGCGAGGTTGTGGGCGATAGCCCTCCGAAATTCGAAGGCGCGTCCGTGGGCTCGGCCCACTTGGTTCATGGGTACGACGCAAGCTGCGTCCACGAGCCAGACGGGGGTGGTGCTCTGAGCAGCCAATCGGTCCGCCCACCGCTGCAGGAAGGCCATCGGCAGGTCTTCGGTGATCACCAAAGCCGCTCGATCGGCCAGCGTCAGGGTGTGGGGGCCCTGATGTGTGGGGCGTTCCAGGTGCATCGCATAGCCCAAACCGCGACGGGCTAAGTCTGCGGATAGATCTCGAGCACCCTCTAGAATAAAGGTGTGGTGTCGATCCGATGCCCAGGGGTAGCGCTGGGACAGGGCCTGATAGATGAAGAGGGGTAGCCCCAAGCGATTTGCTACCGAAATCGCGGCGTCTAAGGCCGGGTTTTCCCAGGCTCGCATGGCGCCGCGAACCCAGTACATCACGAACTCACCGGTGGGCGCATGCTCGGTGATGGCGCGGGTCCGTTGGGCGAGGCGGGTGGGCAGCAGCTCGGTGGGCAGCGTCGCGTCGGACACGGAGTGGCCTCGGTTGGCGAGGAGAGAAGCTAGACAAAAGTCGTGTGTGGCCCTTAATCATCGTGGGAGTACGCCACCGTGTGCTGGCTCACGGATCGGGCAGTCCACCGGCGCAGCGAAGCGCCGAACGTTGACATATTCGATTTTCCGAATATGTTTACTATATGATCGACCGACACGCCGCTGAGTCCCTCGCAGACTTGCTCGGAGCCCTGGGGCATCCCGATCGCCTCCGCCTGCTCCTCGCGCTCCGGGAGGGGGAACACGACGTGGCCACACTCGCGCGCCAAGCCTCGCTTTCGCAGCCTCGCACCTCGCAGCACCTGGCGCTTCTCCGGGCCCATCATCTGGTGGCGGCCAAGAAGCAGGGCCGCCGTTCCATGTATTCGCTGATGCAGCCGGAGCTACTCCCGTGGCTGGCCCAGGCGGCGTCCTTCTTGGAGGCGGATGCTCAGCGGTCTGCCGGGCTCGCGGAGCGGCTGACCGAGGCGCTCATGGCGGTTCGCCCGCCCGACCTGGACGGCGTCAGCGGCTAAATAGGGGACTGCGCAATGGGTGTGGGCCTCGATGGGCAGGGGCTGCGCGGAGGACCGCGGGACCGATATTGGGCTG
>JBGCER010000157.1:0-29491 GCA_045106515.1 Myxococcota bacterium | reverse complement strand
GGCAGCTCCAGCGAGCGAAGGAAGACGGTGTCTCTCCGATGCTTCATCACGGGAGGGGCCGGCGGCGCTTCACTCTCGGCAAAGGCCTCGCGGATGGCGTCGGCGACCATCGCGCGGGATGGGGACACGCCTCCGGTGTCGCAGGTCATGGCGTCCTCTCGTCACGCATTCGTGGCACGTTACTCCTCCGGACCGGTGCCCGCTCGGCACGTCGTTGGACTAACGTCAACGTATGAGACACTTCCCCCCTGGTTTTGCGCGACAGACCTCGTTCTACGGCGAGCTGGCGCCCTGGTATCCCCTGCTCACCCCAGCCCACGAGTACGCCGGCGAGGCCAACGCCCTGCAAGCCATGCTGGGAAACGCCAAACGCGTGCTGGAGCTCGGGTGCGGCGCCGGTCACTTGGCCAGCCACCTGGTCGACGTCGACCTGGTGCTCACCGACATCAGCCCAGAGATGCTGGCGCTTTCCAAGCGGCTCAACACGGCGGTGCCGCACCACCTGGGAGACATGCGACACCTACGCCTGGACCAGCGCTTCGACGCCGTCTTCGCCCATGACGCCGTCTGTTACCTCCACAGCGAGGCCGACCTGGCCGCCCTGGCCAAGACCGCCGCCGCGCACCTCAGCCCTGGTGGCGTCTTCATCGCCCTGCCCGACTATGTGGCGGAGACACTAAACGCTGGCGTCGACGACGGTGGCGAAGACGGCCCCAGCGGCGATGGCCTGCGCTACCTGGAATGGCTGACCCCCGATCCGGAAGGCCCCTTGTACTCGGTGCACTACGCGCTGATGGTGCGGGACTCCACCGGGCGGGTCGAGGTGTACAAAGACCATCATCGCGAGGCGGCCCACCCCACCGCGGCCTGGGTTTATGCGTTGGAGCAGGCGGGTTTGGCGGTCGAGGTATTGAACGATGAATGGCGAGAAGTCGTGTTTCGCGGAACACGACTATAGCTGGCGAAGAGAGCAATTCGCAGCCCCACAAACGCCGCCCACTGCGCCCTCACCGGACGCGTTGCCCAAAGCGCTGCCCACACCACGCCGCTCCTCGCTCGTAGGCCGCCTGGGGGTCGCGTTCGAACGGCGAGCCCACCTCGCACGTCCACCGATCCCGAAACACGGTCCGCCCCCGAACGTTTCGTAGCCGAGACCGCAGCACGAGGCGGACCACAGGTCCACCCTCGATTTCGAGATGCCCTCTGACTCGGACGTCCAGCACCCCGCCCTCTGCCGTGGCGAGAGTGGGCGACGGCAAGGCGCGCGCGATGCCGGACTGAAGCGCCCGGTCTGCGGCCCGCACATCTAGGTCGATGGGCACCCTCTCTCTCGCGGGCCGCGGATGAGGCACGTCCAGCAATGCGGTGTGGATCGGGGGGTTCGATCGATGCACGCGCGGAGGCACGGCGGTTTGCACCTCGACCGTAACGGGCCCAAGGGTGGCGATCGGGCCGAGCCCTGTCCGCACACAGCCGGACAGGGCGATCACAATAAAGATGCGCATGCATGAGCAGTGCTCAACCCGGTCCGAGTGTTTGCGTCGGGTGTGACGTCGGCGCCCTTCTCCCATGCGATCCCTCCAATATTTCGGCGGCCCAGCCGTTCCCCCCTTCGAAGAACACTCACCCCCCCCCATCGAAGGAGACCGGCACATGAGAGCGCAACCCTGGCGCGGTATCGCCGCCCTGCTTCTGGCCATCGGGTGCGCCGGCACATCCCCCGACGCCACGGACTCCGACACCGAGGTCTGGCCCCAAGACGACCCCTTTGCGGACCTTGACGCGCTGCTCGACGAGTACATGCAAACGGACCGAATTCACGGCTTTGCCCTACGCATCCACGATGCCGACGGAGACGTCGCCTATGAACGGGTCGACGGTCGATGCGTGCACAGCAGCTGCCCAGAGGGGAGCCCGCCGTTTTCGATGGACCTGCGCACCGGGACGGCGAGTTCATCGAAGTGGGTCACGTCGACCACGATACTCGCAGAGCTTGATCGCCAGGTCAAAGCTGGAATGTGGCCTTCTGTGAACGCGGCCTTGGACCACGAGGTCGTCGATGATTTGGGCTGCGACGAGGTGCGCGGACCCCTATCAGAGATCACCGTTCGTCAGCTCCTCGCCTTCACGTCGGGGCTGGTCGCCGACCACCCGTGCGTCAACCAAACAGGCCGCTTGCACGCGTGCGCATGCGACATCCTCGACACCTCCCAAGCCGCGTTCACCGAGACGATCAGCGCCCAAACCCGAAGTGCGGCCCATCCACCGGGACAGACCTTCAAGTATGGCTCCACCCACCAGGCAGTGGCGGGCGCGTGGGCCGAGCAGATCACCGGCACATCCTTCGATGCGCTCTACCGGGCCCACATCGCATCACCCCTGGCGATCCAGGCGGAATTCCGACGGCCGACGAACCTGTCTGGCTCGCTACAAGCCACCCCCGCAGAGTACGCCGACTATGTGCGCGCCCTGCAGCTCGACAGTCAGGCTGCGCAAGCCGGCGCGCCCACCCAGCTCTTGTCTCGCGACGCCCTACTCCAGCAGCGACGCAATCAGATCCCCGCAGAGGCTGCGGTGTTGTCTTCGACCGAACGCGGGCTCTTCGACTATGGCCTCAATACCTGGCGATGGTGTACCGAGTCGGTGACGACCGAGCAGGCCACCGGCCCGGCGTCGGACCTACCTGGCTTCGCGGATCCGAGCTGCGCTGCTGTGTTTCAGCTCGGACACGGAGGAAAGGGCGGATATCTGCCGTTTATGGACGCCGAGGGCCGGTATAGCGCCGTGTTCGTCACGCGCGAAGACTCCCCGGGCGCCGGCAGCGAGTACACCGTCGACGAGAGCACCATCGCCATGCGAATTCGCATGCTGACGCACTTGGCGATGGTCCCGACCGACCGGGGCTAGCCCCGTTGAAACGCCGCGGACCGGCCCTACCCCCGAGCCCGCAGCCCCTTGATGACCCAGTTCACATGCCGATCTTTGGCGATGCTATTGCTATGGGTGCGGATGCAGTCCGTCTCCAAGACCCAGATGTGCGTGCTCAGGTTGTTCTTGAACTCCGAGCCCTGGACGATCTTGCCATCGGGCATGACTTGGCGGCCTTCGATGTGGGTGCGACGAAGGACCTCGAGGGAGGCCAGCCGGAGCAGCTCATAGCGGGCCTCGGTGTGGGCCGGCTCGACCTCCACGGACACGATGAGCTTGCCGAAGGTGGGGTCCTTGTTGACCAGGGTGTCGCCCTCTTCAAAGCCGCTGTCGAAGCGGATGCCCACGGCGGTGACGCCTTTCGCTCCAGAGGCCTGCAGCGCCTGGAGGACGGTGGGCTCGTCGGGAAGCTCGATGCGGTCGAAGATGCCGGCATTGGGTACGAAGAGGCCTCGCCCGCCATCGCGGGAGTCCTTGAGGTCGGCCCGATAGGCCTCGGCGTTGATCCGGTATTCTCGGGCGACGCGCACGGGCTCGACGGCGGCCTGCTCGAAGGGGATCGGGGCTCCACGGGCGACCAAGAACTGCAGTTGCACCAAGTTCAACGGGGTCAGCGCATCACCCACGCGGACTCGGTGCGCGTCTTCGGTGACCGGGTGCTCGACTTGGATCCGCGTGTTCATCTCCAGCAGGTAGAAGTGCCCGTCCTTGAACATCAGCTCGACGGTGCAGGCGCCGACGTAGTCGACGTTGTCGGCGATGCGCACAGCGATGTCGCACATGCGGGCTTCGAGGGCCGGGTCGTGACGAAGCACGGCCGGCGGGGCCTCTTCTTGGATCTTCTGGCTGGCTCGCTGCTCGCTACAGTCGCGCATGCCGAAATGGCGCGTATTACCATAGCGATCGCGGACGACCTGGACTTCGAGGTGCATGGTCTCGGGAATGTTCTGCTCAAACATCACGCCCGGATCCCAGCCATTGGTGCGGATCTCTCCCAACACCCGAAGAACCGCAGACGGGATCTCCGACGGATTCTCCAGCACCACCTGGCCCCGACCGCCCCCGCCATTGGCGGCCTTGAGCCGACCGGGGAAGGTGAAGGCGCCCGCAGCATGCGCCTCCATGATCTTGCCGGCGATGGCCTCGGGACCGGCATCATCGATGACAATGCCCGGCGTGACGGCCTTAGGGTCGATGGCTTCGGCCAGCTTTCGGAACTCGCGCTTGTCTCCCGCGCGGTCGACCACGTCTTGCATCGGACCGATGAACACGACGCCACCATTGCGGAAACACTCGATAGCAGCCGTATTTTCGGCCAGCGGCCCATAGCCCGGGTACAGGGCAGAGCGGCTTAGATGCTCCTGTGCCTCATCGCCAAAGCGCTCTTGATACGTCTGCTTAATGCACTCCACCATCTGCGATGGGTTGGCGTAGGTCTCCCGGAACCCACCCTGCAATGGGATGGCAAAGCCGCCGGCCTCGTTGGCGATGCGCACTTGCAGGGCGTCGGCGTCGTCGGAGGCGCTGTGCAACACCACCGGACACACGCCCAGGGCCAGGGCCTCTCGGGTGGCCCGGACGCCCATCTCGCCCTTGTCGGCGATGATGATGTAGTCCAGCCGGCCCTCGGTGACGGTCGTGGCCGGGTAGCGGTCCAGCTCTTGGGACAGCAGGTAGAGGACGTCGCACGTGCGAGGACTGCTGGCGAAGAGCGCGTGGGCTTCGTCCTGGAGTCGACTCCGCAGCTGAGCCCGGCTGGCCGGGTGCAGATGCACGCCCAAGCACAGGTCGATGGCCTGGGCCGCTCCGTCTTCGATGGACGCAGCGGTCTGGGCGATCTCGGTGAGCGAGCGTTGCGATAGAGCGGCTTCAAACGTCGCACTATCCGTGGCACGGGCACGGGCCTCGGCCACGTCACTCAACAGCGCACGCACCCGGTCGGGCGCCGTCGCGTCGAGCTTGGCGAGCTTGGGTTCCCACGCCACATACGTCGACCAGATCTCTCCGTTTTCGATCACGTAGCGAAGCGCCATCAACCGCTGTCCCAAGGCCCCCAGCGGCAGCGACCGCAGCTCGACCAGCTCGGCGCCAGGCAGGCCGATGGCCGCCGCCAACGCCTGGGTCGCCACCACATAGCCCCGGCCCGGATGCACGATCCGCTGCATCGCGCTGGAGATGGTGTCGGTCGTCGAGCTCTGGCTGTCGTCAAGGTTGGGCATAGGGTCGAGCCTCCGGTCGGTCATCAACGGGCGTCGAGCGCCCGACGCCACGCGTTTATACGGCACCTACACCGCCGTCCACCGCTGCCTTGAACGCGCTCAGGCTCCGATCGATAAAGGGCTTTTGCACACCGCGCACCATCGGCGACGACGCACGTTCGGACTGACAGAGTTCGGTCCCACGCTACTCACAATACGGAAGATCATCGTCGCAGGTGGCACAGGACCTACCGCTGCCCGTGCATTCCCCCGCTGCACAGGGGTCCGGGACGTCGGTTTCACACACGACTTCGCAGGACTTCCGCGTGCCATTGAACAGGCACCACTCGTTGTCATCGCAGCGGTCGCCACAGTCTGCGTTGCCGCACCCAGAGCCCCAGAGCATCAGTCCAAGCACGATGACTCTCACGTGGGCTCCTGTCGTTCGACGGTACGAGAGTCGTTGATGGTGGACCGCTTGTCCAGTGTGGGGTCTCGCCCACCCAGTCGACCCAGACAATGGCGTCTGCTACGCTATCGTTCTACAAGAGGCTTTGATGATCGCGTTGCTATTGAGCCTGGGATCGTGGGCGGGTCCCGCAGACGAGGCGCACGCCAAGATCGAGGCCATGGGACCCCACGTGGCGACCTACGTCAAAGAGTCCACGGGAGAGCCGCGCTTGGAGGTTCACTACCGAGGCCCGAGCGAAGGCAGCTTCAGAGCCATCAGCGACGAGGGGGTCGCGCTGGTGTCGGTAGACACGACCCACATGCGCGTTTCTGACGGCGAAGGCGTCTGCGCCAACGTAGAGATGCGCTCGATTTTTGAGGCGGCCGACGCCGTGTCCATGGGCCTAGACTCCGACGCCTACCACTCCAGATTGATCTACCGAGCGACCGGGGACGCGAACTTGGAGATCTCCGCGACCTTCGAGTCGCGGGAGGCGCCGCTGCTGTTCTCGTGGCACGCGGACCTCGACGACGACGCCACCACGTTGACCCAAGACAAGAAGTACTGGCAAGCCGTCAGGAACGGGTCCACATGGACGGTCAGCAAGAAGACGGGGATACTCACTCGCATGAGCGTGGGCGCCGACGCGCTCGTTCTGAGCCAGGTGGTTCGGGGGAAAAGGGCCACCCCAATGACAGCGGTGACTGTCTGCCCAGAGACCACCTCCATCGAAGCCGAATATGGAATTCGGGATGGGCTTCGTCTGCTGAGCATCATCCCGCCCTATAGCATCCTCGCAAATCACTGGGCCGACCTCACACCGGAAGACAAGCAAAAGGCGACAGCGGGGATGGAAGCGTGGTGGTCCGCCTACTTCGCGGACGAGCTCCCGGCGGCCATGGACAGGTGGGCAGAAGGCGAGGGACCCGCCGCACTCCGCGCAAGGGTCTTGGACCGCGACGCGTTCGAGGCCTTTCGCAAGGGACTAACTGAAGAACAGCGTAGCGACCCCGTTTTCGCGTGGCAGCAGCACATCCTCCAGCAGGACGCCGAAGGGCTCATGACGCTCCAACTGATGGACACGGTGGGGTCCCTGACGGGCTCGCTCGACTCGGCGACCGGCTTCAACGACAAGACCGTCCGCGGACCACTCCTCCTCGAACCGATGACCGCGGGAATGACTGCAAACGCTGAAGCAGTGTTCATCTCCGTGCTCGGGCCGATGCTAGAAGAGGCGGGCAACGAGCTGAAAGGCACGCTCGGCGAGTGATCTCTTCGCCAAGGAGTTCCGTTCCATGACCCCAAAACTCCTTAAAACGCAGTTCCTTGATATCGTCTCGACCTGGCGAGAAGACAAGCGAAACCCAATGTTTTACGCGGCATGGGTCGGCCTAGACCTGTTCCAGCCCTACCTGGATCGCCGCGACATCACCCGCAGAGACGACGCTGGGCATACCGTCCTGCACGCCGCTGGGAACTTTCGGGTGGTGGCGGCCATCATGAAGAAGCACCCGGAGCTACTTCAAGAGACCAATCACCAGGGCCAGACTGCCTTTCACCTGTGGGCCATGTCCATGTGGAGCGGTCATCGAACAGGCTCTCATCTGGCCGACATGTTCTTCGCCACACGTCCGAGGGATCGCCGAACAGAAGCGAACCCCGTCCACGAATGGCCAGACCACCAAGGCTGGCGACCCATGGATTGGGCCTTCGCCTTCGACGCCTCGCGGGCGGCGCTCGAAGGAGAGCGCGTAAAGCCCCCGAAGCGGCCCCTGGCCATCCCCACTGAACCCAAGACAGTGCGGCCTCCGCTGGCCCCGTTGGACCCGGTCCGGCCTTACCAAAACCCCGATCGAAGCCGGTCGCCTCGGGTGAAGTCGTCCATCTATCTGGCGGCAAAGTCGGGGGGCGGCTCCGTGGTCACAGACGCCATCACCGAAGACCTTGTCGACGCGTTCGGCCTGGAAGGCGGCGCCATGGGCATCGACCTCGTGGCCGCCGAAGCGCACGGCCGGTATGGCCGAAGCGCGGCGTTTCAATCCCTACACCGCGAAGTGAAGAAGGTCGCTCTGCACAGTCTCGCGCTGGCCACCTCCCCCACACGCGCAAGCCATGCGCTCGACCAGTCTCGCTTGGGCGGACCGGCCGTGCAGGTATCCAGCGAAAGCGCCTCTTCTTTGCCCCATGTGGGCCAACTGGCTCTGGAGTCCCTCGCCCCCCACCAAGACTACCTGCCGCGCACCGGCCTCATCCAGTGTTTTGCAGAGGTACACCCTGATGGGAACGTGCGCGGGAAGCTCGACTATTACGACACATTCGACCCAGAGCAGCTCACGTTGAGCGTCGCGCTGGGACTCTTCGAGCACGCTCACGAAGTCCGAGCGACCCCGTGCGCCGCCATGCCCTATATGCTCGATGATGAGTGGCTCTATCTTCGCCGTCAATGCGGCATACTTTCAGAAATCGAGCCCATGGCCGCGGACCAAGGCGGCTTCGGACTGCGTCATGGCGCACCCAAAGACGCGCCTCACACCCTCAATGGATACGTGCCCGGACCCGCCCAGACGGACGCGGCCAAGCAATTCGGCGGCACCCCCCACGACTGGGTCCTGCTGTGGGTCGTAGACCTGCACGCCATGGGGCGAGTCGATGGCCCGCAATTCTTGTGGGTAGCAGTGCACCGCAGCGACCTGACCGAAGCGCGGTTCAACCAGGCGGTCTTTGGCACGAGCGAAGGCGTGGAGTCCGACGAGGGCTGCGGCTAAACCGCCTAGAGCGGTGATGCCGATGAACCCTCGGGCTGCCCAGAAGTCGGCTCCGTCGACAAAACCGAACCTGCCAGAAGACGGCGTTCCACTCCACAGTCTAGGTTCGCCGATTCAAATCGCTCAAAGATGCCACCGGTGGCGGGCGCAGCAACGGCGTCGACCAAGGCGGACGTAGGCACCGCGTGATCCATGCACACCTGGATCAGTGCCGCCGTCGCGGCAGCGCAGCGGCGACAGCCTCGGTGGACTGCAGGTTGAACTGTTCGGTGGCGGTCACCGATCGTGTCGGTAAGTACCCAGAGCCAGCGCCAAGAAGCCGTTGGGGCCGCGTCTCTTTCGCGAAGTCCTTTCCGGCCCTATTTAAAAGGAAGGTATCCCTTTACATTTCCACCGAACGCCATGCAGACCTGCCCCTGAACATCGGAGGCCTGGTCCTCGGCAAGCCCGTGACTCGACAGCAGCCAGCCCACTAGGGTGAGGGTCCAAAAGCGCATCTGTTGCTCCCAGTCGCAGTCTCGGGCACCGCCATTGCTGACGTATAGTTTGTGCATTCCTCGAATGCGAGACCCCCACCATGCGCCGAAAGCTCTTCAACCACTACGCCGACACCCTGCCCAAGATGCTGGTCGGGTGGCGCATGGGAACCGACCTGAACACCCTCGCCGCGCTTCCCGATGGCGTGGTTCAGATCGACGTGCTTCGCGGCGAAGCTCGATCGGAAGGCAAACCGGTCGAGTTGTGGATCGCCGGCGAACTCCAGGCGTGGCTCGCGCAATCCCTCATCGAAAACGGGCTGGCCGAAGACGTGTTCGACGCGGCGGTCCTCAAGGCCTCCATCACCAAAACCGTCGGCAAGGGCGTTGAACTACGGTGGAGCATCCACACCGAGCTGCGCTCCGGTCCAGACGTCTACCGAAGTGAGCTCACCGATGTTCACCGTTGGAGCGGATCGCCGGGGCACGCGAACCCCGGATGAAACGGCGCGCCCTAACGGAGCCGCTCCAAGAAAACATAGGTGCTTCCACCTGGTTCATGCGACCTGTGCTGGATCAAGGTCGGTGGTACGGCCCGGTTGCGCCGCCGAACGCCCTACCTCGCCTCAACAACATGATCCCGACTCGCCGCAGCTTGTCTTGAGTCTCGACTCCGCCAACCAGATCCACGAGGTCCACAACCCCATCGAATAAGAACCCGCGCCCTTCGTCTACGACGGCAATCTTGGAGAGAATGATGTCGGTTCGGTTGATTGCGCTGGTACTCCCTGCGTTGGTGGCGTTCAAAGCAGAGGGGCCCGTCGACTTAGACAACGCCCAAGCCGCACCGACGCTGCAGAACTACATGAACGGTCGATACGACAACACGCCCTTTGCAGACCAGGTCCCCGACGGATTGCAGCGCTCCATCGTACAAGATGAAGCCAGAATTATCTCGGTCGACGGCGAGCGCGTGTGCTTCGAAGTGGTGACGCGCACCTCGCAGGGCGTTGAAGACCATCGTGGTCAGTACAGCTTCAAGGTCCATAAAACCGAGGTCTGGCCGGAGGGCGAGCCCGCGGTGGAAGCCTTCGACTACGACTTCAATGGCCAGCGGACTGTCCTGGATTTGAGTGTGTTTACGCGCAATGCCGGAGGCAATCTCCTGTTCACCCAACCGACTGAGAACACGTTGCGGGTCGTTCAACGGACGTGGACCGTCTGCGGATCGCCGGCGGTCAAAAAAGGCCGGATCGACCTACGCGTATTCCTGGCTGGCAGGGACTATTCCCAAGAAGCGATGGTCGAGCGCTATCGCTGGCACGTGCGCTAGCGCATCGCGGCCGTGAAGGACCGCAGCGGCTCGCGCGACTGGGTAGTCTCAACCAGACGCGCCCCCCTCGGAGGTCTCATGCGATGCCCATTGGCCCTAGGGCTTCTGCTCACGGCGGCCCCGACACTAGCCGATGATCGCACCGAAGACAGTGAGCAGGAGCCGGCCTTTGCCGCCCCACCCGAATCAGCCGAGTTCACCAAACCGATCTGGCCCGCGCACCTGTCCCCGGCTCAGCACTACCAGCGCGGACGTACCGAGAAGGGCATCGGCATCGGCCTCACCGTCACCGGAACCACGTTCGCCGTGGGCGGTCTCGTCCTTGGAGGGCTGGCGCTTCAGTCGTTGGGCTCAGCGGGACTTCAGGGGGATGAGCTGAACTACCAGCCCCTGTTCTTCGGAGTTCTCGCCATATCGGCCGGCGTCGTAGCAACGCCATTCCTGGCCGGCGGGATCCCCCTGTGGCGCCACGGGGACCGACGCATGATTCAGGCTCAGCCCTTCTTGCTCATGGACCTTGAGTCGAGCCTTGCACCCCACCACGTCGGCCTGAAGCTCAACGGGCAGTTCTAGAACGAAATAAGCACTTACAACGCCCCTTCTACCTCGTGCCAGGTCAGCTCCCCCCGGAACCAGCACGCAACGTGGCCATCCCGACGGGCCGCGCAGACTTGGGTATCGCCCACCGCTACGTGAGTGAAGTCGGTCTGTGCTGCGACCTCGTCGGGCACCGGCTCTACACACCAGACACCGCCATCCCCGGCGTCGAGAGTGCAGATCTGCTGCCAAGACACCACGACGTCGGACACAGGATCGAGGTCCAGGCGGACGGGCTCCTCGGCGCCGAGCGGTGAGCCCCAGCACCACGCGGCACCGGCGGCATCCCATGCGCAACCTCCCTGCCAACCGGCGCTGACACCGACGAGGTCGGCGTCGATGGGGATCTGAATCGGGTTTCCGCTCAGGTCAGACAGGGGCCCATTGCGCAGTCCCAGCGAGCCCCAGCACCACAGCCGGCCCGAGTCCCCCAGGGCACACACCTGCTCCATGGAGGCCGATACATCGACGATGACGGCGTCAGGCAGGTCGAACCCAACCGGCTCTTCGCTACCGAAGATCTGCGGACCCAGACTATTGGAGTAGGGCTCGCCCCAGCAGGCGGCCTGGTCCTGGTCCGTGAGCACGCAAACATGGTGGTGTCCCGAAGACAGGGCCACCGCATTGGACACATGGGGCAGGCGAAGCGGGACGGTAGACTCTTCATTGCGTCCGATGGCGCCACCGAGCTGCAGGTGATGGTTGAACCCCCAACACGAGACCCCGCCGTCGGCGTGCAACATGCATCCTTGCTCGATCAAACCAGACGTAGAAACAATGTCTTTGGGTTCGCCGTGATCCACCGATTCCTGGCCCATCACGTTGGTGAGGGGCCCTTCGCCCCAACATTCCAGCGAGCCCGAAGCCCGGGTCACACAGGCGGAACCCCTCGCCACACTCAAGTCCACGATGAGGTCTTCCAGCTCGACCACCGGATCCGGATCGGGCTCTTGGGGAGCGCCGGTGTCCGGCGGTTCCACCACTCCATCATCCTCGATGGGATCGACCTGGGCCACCGAGAGGCACCCGCCGACCAAGACCCAGACGAAGAGAGGGACGAGCCGCATGCGACCTCCTGGCCCACTCTCTATCGGGCCGGCCCGTTGTGGAGTCCGAAATCGCCCTTAATTCATCTTAGTTGCGCCTACGCCGAGCCGCGCGGCAGGCCACCTCTAGTCCAAGATGATGCGGTCCAAGACGCCGTCGGCATAGTTGATTAGGTAGGGCGCAACCCCATCCTCAACGACCACCTCACCCCCGTTCCAGGATGCACTTCCCACCAACCAGCGCCCGTCGGGTGTGCGGCTGAGGAGATATTGCTCGGGGGGTCCCAAGCGATCGACAAAACAGCTCGCGCTCTCTGCAATACCAAGACCGGACGCGGTGGTGCCTTGGTAGCGGGTGTTGAGCTCGATCCGCCAGATCGGCGCATCGCGACGATCCGGCTGGCCATCGCCGTCGCTATCCGGGAAGAGCGTGAAGGCACCCGGCACCCACTCGCACATCGCCACACCCAGCCGTTCGACCTCGCACAACGGCTCCGGGCTGCCGGCTTGCACGGCTTGCGCCAAGGTTTCGCCAATGCACACCTGACCCACACACCGGGCCTCCAGGTCGAGTTCCGTGCCGCTCACCGCCCCATCACAAGGAGATTCACCAGCTATCACCTCATCAATCGTAGAGTACACAAATGGTTCAGCGTTGGCCTCGCCGACACACACTCCGCCAACTTCGGTGGTGTGGGCCCCGCAGGACGAGTCGTCGCACCCGATGAGGCAAAGACCCAGGACCCACCACTGAAGCGTCGATGAATTCATGATGGCCTCCTAGAAGAGCGAACCGAGGTTGATGAACGTGACCCGATGCGACGGCGCATAGAACCTTCCGAACGGGCCAGAGGTGCCCACGTGAACCTGCTTTGCGTCCCAAAAGAGCTCTGCGGGGAGCACGCTGTCGCCATCCCTCATCAGGCCCATCCGATCGGGTGGGGGCAACGTGGCCAAGAAGCAGGAGATATCGACTCCAATACCAAGCCCATCCGCGTCGGGCCCCACAAACGAAGCATCGAGCTGAAGTCGCTCAATCCGGCCATCCGGATCCGGCTCTCCGTCCAGGTCGTCGTCCTTGAGGATTGCCCACATGCCACTCCACTCACAAGACAACAATTGCGAGCCAGAAGCCTCGCATGAGGGGGCCCCCCCGGCCTCGATGGCTTGAGCCACGGTGTCGTGCAGACACACACCGCCCGCACACAGGCCAATCAAGTCCAAGCCCTCCCCCGGTGGCAGCGGCTCGCAATCGCCGGGCTCGAACAAGAGGTCGACGATGTTCGTAACCACAGGTTCTTCGTATCTAATAGGAGCCTCTCCCACACAAACTCCGTCAACGCGTGTCGTGTTTTCGCCGCACACCACGCCTTGGGCACACCCGCCCAGCGCGAGGCAGACCCCTAGCCACTGCGCCTTCATTCGAACCTCCCAGAGTCCAGCTTTGATCGACTACATTTAGGGAGTGCTGAGTGCCGCACCTGTGTTCACAAGACCCCTGCGGCGAACGCACAATTCGAAAAGCAGATCGCTACAATTCCGATGCCAGCGGGACGTTTATCAGGCTGCACATACCGTCGGCATCGAGCGCGGGCTCTTCATAGGACTCGAAGACCCCACCGAACGCGGTTGGGTAGTTTTTCCCGTAATAACAAGCGGCGAGCCAGTGCTGAGCGAGCACGGTGAAGCCATACCGCTGAGCCTCGGCGGGCAGGTGTCCACCGCAGGTGCCGGTCGCCGACCGGTCCTCCGCACACGTGAGGTTGGCTCCGTAGAAGTGATGGCTTGGGGCGTCGGGGTTGGCCTGCTGCCATCGCTGATAGGCGGGCAGGACGTTGGTCTTGCGCGCACGCCCGAAGCGGCTGTCGTCATAGCCTGCGTTGTGACTGATGATGGTCGCGATCACGCCCATGCCGCTGCCCCGCAACGTCGGGTCGTCCCAGGTCCTGCGAAGGTCCGCGATGGCCGCCGCGGTCGACGCGTCCAGATCTTCGCGTTCATCGGTCACACAGCGCTGAATGGCGCAGGCGGGCTCCGCCGCCGTGCGATCGATGTACGGCGAGTTCTTGAACCGGGCCGGCGCGCCCGCCTTGGGAGTCCACACCACGGTCTCCCCGGTCACACGCTGGATCTGACACTGCTCCACACGCAACCCCGTACGCACGGCGACTTCGGGCATGAACTGCCACCACCCTCGCGCGCATACGAACGACTGCTCTCGGGGCCGATAGCGGGATTCGGTGAATGGGATGGCGGCGACGGCGTCGGGCAGGCCGGCTTCCCGCACGCGCCTTAAGACGCTTGCATACTCCTCTTTTACGATGTCCAACCGGCGCCAAAATCGTCGCGCTGCCACGTGCTTCTCGCCGCTAGCCACAAAGTAGTGAAACGCCTTTTCATCGCGATGGTCCACGTCGTTGAACTCCGGTCGCCCCACGCCGATCTCCTCGGCCGCCGCAGCGGAGGGCGCGCTGACGAACCGCTGCCACGCGCCTTCGACCCCTCTGAGCGCCTCGGGCTTCGACACCCACACCGAGCTCGCCAAGTCCGCGGCGGCATACATCTCCTCGCCTTCGTCTTCGATGCCGAGCGGAGTGGGTCGGTAGGTGGGTGGGAAGAGCAACAAGAGCGCCACAGCCAAGGCGGTGCACACCCCGATCAGCCCACATCCGACCGCGCCGACGCCCAGGGCCGCAGGCACCACCCGAACCGCACCGGGCGCCCCCGCCGTCTTGGCTCCCGAGATCGTCTGACTCTTCACCTCTCGGGCCACCGAGCCCACGCCGCCCGCGGTCCAGTCCAACCCTTCGAGGCGCATGAGCTGAAGCGTGACCCCGCGCTGCACCGGGCCCAGGCGCATCACCCCGCCCTCATTGAGCAACGTCGCAGCCTGCAGCGGTTCAATGAGGTTCCAGCGGACGTTGGCGTGGGGTGCCAGGCGCACCTGATTCTGGCCCACCGGCACCACCTCAGCCTGGCCATCGGGTCGGACGCAGATGCGCACATGGGTAGAGGCAAGGCCGCGAACCGGCACCTTGAGTCCGCCGGGGGCGGGGTTGACGCCGATCTCGGCCAACGGCCCTTTTAGCCGGATCTCCCCAAAGGAGGCCAACGGCCCGTCCAGCGCCTTGATGACGATGTCGATTCTTCCAGAAGACATGATACCCCCCGTCGAAGCCCTAACACGACGTGCCCCCATTCAGCGCGCGGTATCTTCAGTCCGCGCAGTCCGGATCTGCGATGCAAACCTCGTCTGCGCAGACATCGACGAGAACTTCGGACTCCAAGGCCTGGGCCCGAACATTATCCACCTCCAAGGCGAAACACGTGAGGCTACCACCGCGGGGGCACGGCACACAGTCCCGTTCCGTTGCACTGGCTAAGGACGCGCACACAGGTTGACTGTCGCCAAACATGTCGCCCAGAGGGCCAACATCCAAGAGCATCTGCAGGCTCACCCCGCCAAGATATGTGCCATCCGGCGAAAAAGAGCCTTTAACCTTCACATCAAATACATCAACTCGCACATCACTAACGGGAGTGCGCAGCGCAAAGTCCACGGGCCCCACCTGGAACGCGGGGTTTTGGGTCTGGTGAACCGTGTCGGTTTCCTGCACCGCTTCGGCACACAGGTGCTGCTCCGCGGTCTCCACATCCTGAACCGCGAGCGTGAGGCTCACATCGCCGTTCACAGCCACCGTGCGGAGCCGAAGCTTCGGCCCGACAAAGCGTGAGATGAATGCGCCAAAGTCATTTCTGCGTGGCTGTACCCAGCGGTTGAACGTCCGGTCCGATAGGTCCAAGACGTAGGTCTGACCCGACCACACATCTGGCTGAACCGGACTGCCCACCTCGCCTACGGTCCATTCGTAGCGACGCACAACAGGCTGGTCCTGGCACACATAGCGCGACTCCAAGGCGTAGGTCTGACCCGGAATGAGCGGCTGCTCAAGCACCAAGCTCTGCACTCGACCTTCGGCTCGCACCTCCGCCGGAACGATCTGGCCGGTGGTGTCCAACAGCTCAAGCGTGGCGGACTCGGGCAGGGGTTCGGAGAAGGACACGTCGATCGGGGTCCGAAAGTACGCTCGGGGCTCACCATCCACAGGAAACACGGTCTGGAGGAAGAGGCAGGCTTCGCCGTCTGTAAATACAGGATCGTCTACCGAGCCACAGCTGATAGAGACGAAGGCAGTCACAACAGTGGCAAGAAGGCGGGTCATGCGCAAAACTAGCCGAAGGAAGTCCCCTTTGTCCACATAGGATGGAAGGCAGCGTTCAGCCCCCCCGGCCTCATGCGCCCGGAGCCCGATGCGACTCCTGTTCCCTGCCGTTGGGTCGTTCATTCCCGCAACATCACTCCAGACGACTGCGGATGCGGGTACGAGCGGTAGAGACCGCTAATCCTCTACCTCGACTACCGCCTTTACCACCACGGTTTCGACGACGCCCTGACTGCGCACCGGGATGGAGAGCTCCCCGTGATAGACCCCGGGCGCCGTTCCATCGAGGCTCCATGGAAAGCGGTACTGAAGCCCTCTATCAATAGCGACGGGAGACGCGTCCACGCGGAATGGGGGCGTCGCGTAAGGCAGCTCGGTCTCGATGTAGTCGCAGTGCGCTTGCACCGCGACGACGAACTCCGCCGTCTCACCGACACGGATGACCGCAGGATTGGGCCCATCGGCCACCACCTTAAACACGGAGTCGCAAGGCAGCGCCGCCGCATTTGGGGCTTCGAACACCGCGATCTCTTCCGACTGCCCACCACATTCAGCAGCGCCCAGGGCCAGTACGATGATTGCAGTCATAGATGGCATCGGCAGCATGCATTCCCCCGCAGTTTAGCCTGCAGCTTTAAGGGAGGGAAGGAGAATATGGCTAGCCAGGGACCCGTCGAGCCCCACTCTCGACCTTAACGACCGCCTACCGCACGTTCGGATCAAACGTCGTACCTGGGCAATCCGCCTCTGGCACCGCTGCGGGGATCCAGTCGTTGTCCTCGTCGCTCCAATACACCACGCCATCGACGAACCAGCACATATCGTCGAGCTCTTCATCGGTGAGGGACTGGCTGGACCGCACCATGGTGGCCCGGAACGAGCTGCGGATCACGCCGCCATTGAAGGCGCCATCGAAGGGGGCGCTCGGGTCGGCGTTTCGAAGATCATTGGCCAAAGAGTCGGCAGTCCCTGCCACATCTCCAGGCACGTAGTTGTCTTTGCTGGCATCACCCTGCCACGGCAGGAGCTTGACCACCGAATCATCATTGGGCAACCACGGCTGCCACGATGTGTTGGTGGGGTCGAAGGTCCCATCCACCATGGACTCAATCTGGGACTCATAGTAGGGCTGCCAGTTCCAGTAGGCGCTGGTGAGGCAGCGCTCCGGAGCGGCGTCGCACATGTCGGCAGCGTGGTAGCCGACGGAGAACACCGGACTGGCCTCTGGGCCGCCGCCGTCGTCGCACGTCACGGTGGAGTTCCGGCTCACATCGACGGGAATGTTGGTATTGGTCTGCACCAGCAGCACATCATTGCCGTGAGCCACCAACTCCTCGGCGAGCGAGCGCTCCCGCCCCAGGTCGAAGAACGAATTGAGCCAGGTGACTTCGACGGTCACCTCGGGATTGGCCCTGCGCGCGCCGAGCGTAAACGCATTGATGTGTCGGATGAACTGCGGGTTCGGGAAGGCCGCCACAACGCCGATTCGTCCGGTGCAACTCTTGGTCGCCGCCACGTACCCGGACACGTAGAGAGGCTGGTAGATCCGGCCAAAATACGAGGTCAAGTTGGGCGTGGCTTGAGAGCCGCAACACGACAGAGTGCGCGTCTCTGGAGCGTTCGCAGAATGCGTCACGCTCGACGTGATATAGCCGGATGAAGCAGTAATATAGACATTGTATCCGTCTTCATCACCCGCTGCGAGCACGTCAGCGGCGTCGGCGTTCGCTACGAGGTACTGCACCTGCGTGTCGATGTCTAAAGAGTCACCAAGGGCGTTGACCGCCGATGCGTGGGAACGGGTCCAGCCGGCATCGCTATCAGAGCCCGGCACAAGCAACATGACCTTGGGCTCGAAGAGCGGCCCATCCGTGTCATCGGTGCCATCCGTGCCATCCGTGCCATCAGAACCATCCGTTTCATTATTGCCCGGGTACGGGCCCATGCAACCGGCGAACAGAAGAGCCAAAGGCAAAGACCATTTCATCGCATAACCTCGGTTTTCCCCACATTGAAGGGGGGACAGGCGCTTACTATAGCGCCGCTGACGGCGTCCGTGGCCCGCAGGCTCTTGCACATCTCTACCTCGGGCCAGAGTTGTGCCTCCCCTTCCCTATCGAAGCGAATCACCAACACATAAGGCCCAGCGCGAAATCGTCGATCAATGGGGCGGCAAGCCAAGGTCCAACCCCTCCAAGATTGCATGGCCCTTACGATTGACCGGTCCCATTCAAACGAGAATCGACGGGTGCCCCCGCCGCTGAATCGGGCGGATTATTGAAGAGGAATGCCGTCTTGCATTCGATCGTTCCATCGCGCGAATGACCCAGATGGCTCCCAATGAGCCAAGAACAGGGCTCCAGCGGAGTTTGACGGCGCCGACCAGTGATGCGACGTTCAGGACTATCGCACCGGAGTAGGCCATGTACCGCACCCTCGCCTTCGCACTCATTCTCGGCATCGCCCAGCCAGCCTTCGCGCAAGACGACGCCGCAAACCGGGCCCGTGCCGCGGAGCTCTTCGACAATGGCTCCCGCCTCTACGAAGACGGCCTATACGAGCAAGCGATTGTCGCCTTTGAGGCCGCATACGATATTTCCAAGGAGCCGGCACTCTTTTTCAATATCGCAAACGCCTATGAGCGGCTCGGGAAGCCCCGCGAGGCTCTCGACGCGCTCAATCAATACCGGCCGTTCGTCACCGCGGACAAGCGAGCCTCCCTCGACAGACGCGTCGTCGCCCTAGAATCCAGGATCAAGGCTGATGAAGCCGCCGCGTTAAAGGCCCCTGCCGTCGTTGCGACCCCAGCGCCCACCCTGCCGTCGGCGCCCGCCGAGGTGGAGCGCAAGCGGTCCTGGCTGCTTCCCGGAATCGGCGGAGGCCTCCTGGCCGCAGGCGGCATTGTGGCGGGTCTGACCTACGCGAGCGGTCGCAACGCCGTCGCCGACAATGACGAAGCGAGGTGGAACGAGCTCCGTCCCATCAACAATGCAGGGATCGTCGTCGCCGGCCTCGGCGCAGCGACCGCCACCATCGGCTTTGCCGTGCCTCTGGGCGGAAAGAAGTCCAAGGCCACCGCCGCAGCTCGCCCTTCGACCTCGCAGCAATAGGCCTGGCAACACGAGCGCCCGCCGAACGACGGCGGGCGAGCCACCGCCCCGCTACTTGAACGGGTTGAGCAGGTCGTTCGTTCCGCCAACGGCTGGCTCTTCGGGCTTGGCGGGCTCCACGGGCTCCGCCGGCACCTCGGGTTCGACCTCCGCGGCCGGCGGGTCTGGTTCCGCAACCACGACCGCCGGTCGGCGAGCGCGTCGCGAAGTCGGTCGCGCGCGCGGTCGTGCTTCAGGCTCGTCCTCGGTCTCAACCGGCGCCTCCGGAGCCGTCGTCTCGGCCTCACCCGCGCTGTCGGCCGGCACAGGCTCGGTCGTATCGGTCGCCGCATCTTCCGTCGTCGTCCCATCGGGCTCGACGGCGCCGAGAGTCGAGCTTGCGGCGGCAGCGTCCGGTGCCGAGGTCCCCCCACCGATGACCGGCGCGAGACCCGTTTCTTCAGTCGAACCGGGTCCGGTGGCCAGCATGACCGCCACGACCAACAGCACCGTCAACAGCGCCGTGCCGCCGAAGGCCAAGGCAAACCACACGGCTGGGCCCGCCTTCTTGCGGGCCTCAACCACCTCTTCGGTGATCTCTTCCGCCGCGCCGATATGGGGTTCGGCGGCTGGAGTTGCGCCGCGAGCCGCCGGCGTCGGGGGCGTCGGCTTCTTGGGTGGTGCAGGCTCCCCAGCGGTCGGCTTCACCGACGCTAGCTTGGGCGGCGCAGCGTGATGCTGACGAACGGGCGCGCCCGCATCCGTCAGCCCTTCCCCAATGATCATTGGGGCAGATATCATTGGAACAACCTCTGTTTCGATCAATTGCTCCAGCGTCTCAACCACCGATGACAGGTTCGACGGCCGAGCCCCAGGGTCGTAGCTCATCATCTGACGCAGCAGTCGATCGAGCGCAGCCGGCGCAGGCTCGCTGCTGTCGGCGATAATGAGCGGCTTCCAATGAGGCGGCTCGCCCGTGCGCACGGCTGCGGAGCGCTCCGCTCGGGAATAGGCAGGCTGGTTGGACAGCGCGCGGACCATCACGGCCCCCAGCGAAAACACGTCCGAGGCCGCCGTGTCCGAACCCGGTCGCCACTCAGGCGAGGCGTAGGGGCCCAGGTCATAGCGCGGGCCCTCCGGCGAGAGAAACCACGTGCTGATGACCGAGACGTGGTCCGTGCCGTTCCACTCTGGCTTGAGGTACACCCGCGACGGCGTGAGCGGCCCCGAGGTCACGCCCGCCTTCCTGAGACCCACCAGGAATCGCAACAGAGACAGGGTCAGGTGCAAGCCTCGACCGAGTGGCAGGCTCCCGTGGGCCAGCGTGTCCACCAGCGAGGTACCATCCAGGGGTTCGACGATCCCGTACACCCGCTCTGCGTCCAGCCGACCTGCGGCGAAGACGCGCTGCAAGGAGGGCGCCCTGACGGGGACCCGCCCCTCAAGAAGGCTGACCAGCGAGGTCTGAGGAAGCGACCTCTCCTGTGCCTCCGACAGGGCGATGAGCTCAAGCGGCGTGCTCTCCGGATCGTCTCTTCGAATCGCCCGATATACCCAGCGGCCAGGATCTACCGAAAGAAGAGCGCGAACTTCGAACCCACCCTCGAGCTCTTGTAGAACAATGCTCTTGGTGTGCTCTCCGGCCTGAGGCCCGACGAGCTGAGCCATCGGCCATCCGACCTCGGGGCGGGCCTCCCCGCACGAGACGCAGGCTTGGGCGGTCGCCGCTGTGGGCATCCCGCAGCTTGGGCAGGTAGTGGGTGCAGCAGACAAGACAAACCTCAAGGCGCTGGAGGGGCGGCGGGAACATCGACCATACGACGGGCGCAAGAGAGATGCAGAACGCCGTAGCCGACCCATCGGATCTTTGCTGCGAAGCGTCAGGACTGCGTCAGGCTCGCTACAGTAGGCCCGCCAGCCGGCTCAAGCCCAAGATCAGAACGACGACGAAGGCGGCCGCCACAGCGCCGCCCACCGCGTACAGGAGCATCGGGGGTCCAGTATCGTCGCTGCTTTTGGCAGGTCTCGGCCTCTTGGGGGGCGGCCTCTGGGCGTCGGCGTCCGACCCGGCTCGAGTCACCGGTTCGACCCGGATCGCCGTCTTGATCTCCCCCAGCTCACCCAGCTCCCCCAGCTCCCCCAGCTCGGTAGGGCTGGACGGCCGGTGCGACATTTCAGGATCAAAGTCAGGAAACACCTGACGAGGCCCTTCGTGCAGGCTCTGTCGGACCGCAGCGAGCCCCTGACGCAGCGCCATGCCATCTTTTAGCCGGTCTGCGGGGCGCTGGGCGGTGCAGGAGTCGACGAAGTCGCAGAGGGCAGTCGGCAGGGTGTGCCCCACGTCTGAGTCGTACAAAGAGGGCATGCCCTGTTCGAGAACGGCTGCGACCGTCGCGGTCGCCGAGCTTCGCCGCAGCGGGTGCTTCCCCGTGAGCATCTCATGCAAGATGACCCCGGTGGCGTACACATCGCACGCGGGAGTGCCCGGATCGCCACGAATGCGTTCTGGCGCCAAATATGAGGGAGTACCGTAGATTTGCCCTGACATAAACGTACTGGCTTCATCGTGGAACCGGGCCAAGCCAAAATCTACGAGCTTGACGCGAACCCCCTCGTTCTCTTCGTCTTCGGCCTGAAGCATGACGTTTGCTGGGCTCAGGTCCCGATGCACGATCCCGCTGGCGTGGGCGTGCGACAGCCCTCGTGCAATCTGAAAGCCAATGTGCAACGCTCGCTCTGCGGGCCATGGGGTGCCGCGCAGCGCCGACGCGAGCGACACGCCCGCGACCAACTCCATCACGAGGTAGGGGCTGCCGAGCCACACACCGAAGTCGAAGACCCGAACGCAGCAGGGGTGCGCCAAGCGGGCCAGCGCCTCGGCCTCTAGGCGGAATCGGGCCCCACTCTGCAGGTCAACTTGGGTCACTCCGGTCACGGCCTTGAGCGCCACCTCGCGACCGAGCGGCTGCTGCCGAGCGCGAAAGACCGAGCCCTGTGATCCGGCGCCGAGCAAACTCAAAAGCTCGTAGCGGCCCGCGACCGCATCTCCGACTTTTAGGGTTTGCATCAGGCTCCAAGCGCGTTCAAGCGGGGGTATTGGGGACCCAGCCCCCCGCGCAGCTGCATCATACCTCGGGCGATCCTCCAGAAACTAGAGTGACCATTGCGTCGGCATTGCGTGTGGGGTCGCCCGGTGGGGATCACAGTCGTTATGGGTCGCGCCCGTGAGGCGGTCGGGCACCTTGATTAAGTATATCGGTTCAAAAAGGCTTTTCGTCCCGCTGCTGGTTGACATCGCCTCGCAGATCCGACCCTCCGGCACGGTGATCGACCTGTTCTCCGGCACCTCTCGCGTGGGAAAAGGGCTTAAACAAGCCGGTTTTCGCGTACTATCTAACGACATCAACACCTACGCCACAACCTTGGCCCGGTGCTATGTGGAGTCGGATCAGCAGGACCACGGCGACGCCCTTGAGGCGCAGATCGCCCACCTCAACCGCCTGCCTGGGAAGGCCGGGTATTTCACCCGCACCTTCTGCGAAGAAGGCAGGTTCTTTCAGCCAAAAAACGGGCAGCGGGTCGATGCGATTCGCGACTGGATCGAAGCGGCGGACCTGACTCCGGAGACGCGGGCGATCCTGCTCGTGAGCCTAATGGAGGCGGCGGATCGGGTGGACTCCACCACCGGCGTGCAGATGGCCTACCTCAAACAGTGGGCGCCTCGCGCACACAAAGACCTGGTTCTCCGCGTGCCGGACCTGCTGCCGCGAGCCCCATCGGGCAAGGGCAAAGCGCACTGCATGGACGCCACCACGGCCGCCCGGACGCTCTCGGGTCACATCGCCTACCTAGACCCGCCCTACAACCAGCATAAATATGTTGGAAACTACCATGTCTGGGAGACACTGGTGCGTTGGGACGCGCCCGAAGCCTATGGCGTGGCTCGAAAACGGCTGGACTGCAAAGCCCGAAAGAGTGCGTTCAATAGCAAACCGCGCATCCGGGAGGCGATGGAGGATGTGGTCAGCCACCTCGACGTGGAGAGCCTGGTCGTGTCGTTCAACAACGAGGGCTACCTCTCGCGGTCCGACCTGGTGGAGCTCCTGTCCAAGCGCGGCGAGGTCGTGGTGATCGAACGACCGCACAAGCGCTACGTTGGCGCCCAGATCGGCGTGTTCAACCCCGCCGGGGACCGGGTCGGCAACGTGAGCCACCTCAAGAACAAAGAGTTCGTCTTCGTCGTCTGCAAAGACCCCACGGCCGTGCAACGCCGATTCCAGACCGCAAACGCCGACGCCATCGTCGACTAGGTCCCGCTGTCCCCACCGCACCATCCGGCCCCCACGCCGTCCCCGTGCTCCGGCTTACCATCGGCAGGGTCCGCGCTTGTCGTCGCGCTCGTGGTTCCGAGGCTCTTCTCAAGGAGGAGTCATGTCCCTGCCGTCTCCCGCCGTGCCTGTGTTGACCCCCGTCGGATCTGGATGGGCTCGCGAGCGCCTGTGGCTCGGGATGAGCAACGTCGGGTTCTGGGTCGTGATCGCCGCCGCGATCATCGCGTTTGGCATGCCTGACTTGGGCTTCGGAGACGCCGACGCCCTCATCCTGCTCGGAGCCTATGTGGCCCTGCAAGCCCCCTTTGACCTGGTGGGTGGCTGGTGGCTTCAGCGCCGACACCGTCGGGGCGCTCAGGGACTCGGCCGATTCCTCGCCACCTGGGCACGCGGCGTGGCGGTGCAGGTTGGGCTATTCACGCTGGCCGGGGCCTCCGCCCTGGGCTTATATAGTTTCTTCGGCGGTTTTTCGGTGATCGCCGGTGCGCTAGTCGGCATGGTCATGCTCCTTGGACTGCAAGGGCCCTTGATCTGGATCACCACGGGTCTTCGCACGCGAACCCTCACCAGGACCGAGGCCGATCTCGCCACTCAAGCGGGCCTGGATCCATCCATCGTGCGCGTCGTGCACGCCCGAGACGACAGCTTCGTCGGAGGCTGGATGGGCCTTCCCGGAGCAGAGACGCTGGTGGTGCCACACGTCTGGAGCCACGCCTTGTCCGAAGAGGGGTGGGTCGCCCAGCTCCGCCGCCGGGCCGTCGCCCGCGCCTCCGGCCAGCGTCTTCGCGGGGTGCTCTTGGCCCTCACCTGGAACACCGCAGGCCTCGCCATCGGGGTGATGCTCTACGGGGTGGCCGACGCCGGAGCGCTGGTTCAGGTCATCGCCGCCTACACCTTGTGGTCCTTCGTCGGTGTGCTGCTGTTGCCGTCCGCGAGCCGGCGAGGGGTGTACGCGGTGGACTCGGCCGCAGCCAATGGCGGAGCCGATCCAACCGCCCTGCGCGGAGCGCTGCGAGACCTGGACGGACTACAAGACGATGAGCCCGCCCGCTCCGACGTGGTGGAGTCCATCTTCCACCCGGTGCCCGCCCTGTCTCGCAGAGAGGAGGCCCTGCGCAGCGCAACCCCGCAGTCCGGTGGGGCATGGCACGCGGCGCGCATGTCATTGCTCCTGAGCCAAGCCCTAGCCAGCCCCCTGTCTCGGGCCGTGCACTGCAATATCGGCCGTCCAGAGCTATGGGCGGCGTATCCGGGGGACTGAGCCGAGGCGGTGAGACCTGGGCTCGCGGCTACGACCCTGGAACTCGGTCGTACAGGGCCTCGTCTCGCAGGGAGTCCGTCACCTCAAGGTAGGCGGGGTCCTCGATGAGGTTGACCCGCTGGGCCGGGTCGTCGGACAGGTCGTACAGGGCATCGGTTCCGTCCACAAACATCACCCACTTGTAGGCGTCTCGGGTGAGCCCGATGCCCGCCAACTCTTCGCCATTCTCGCCCACGACTCGCTCATTACAGCGAGTGACCCGGATGGGCCGGCCCCGCACGTCCTGCCCATGCAGCGCCACGCGGGCGCGGTCCGCCGAGTCCGCGTCCGAGAACGCGACGAATCCGAACCCGAACGAGCGCTGGGTCTCGGGGTCCAACAAGACCGTGGCTCGCACCAGCGCGGGGTGTGCCGCGAAGGCTTGAGTGAGGCTCTCATCGTTCACTCGCCACGAGAGTCCAGCTACAAATAGCGTCTTGTTCATGGGGCCGCTCTCGATGCAAGGGTGGGCGGGGCGGACGAGGCGCCCAGGCGGGTCTGCAATCTGCCGAACTCTACATTGGCGCATGCCCCTGGAGGACCACCCAGAAACTCTCGCGCTTGGCTGGGCCCACTGCTGCGTTGCGACCCAGGCTCCGCTCGGCCGCAGACCCATCTCCAATTGTAAGACTCACCCGGAGGCATCTTCACGAACCCGCCCTCTACCAGGTTAGATAGCCGACAACTGTCGAGAGCTTCTCCTCACCTATAACATCGGCGACGCCGGCCCATCGCCGCCACCGCCATCACCCTATCCAGAGGTCGTCCACAGTTTGGAGGGCCCTGATGTGTTGGCAGAACCTACGTTTCAAGATGGTGCGCAAGGCGCTAGGCGCTGCGGTGCCCTGGGTGGTCCTCGCTAGCGGGGGATGCGCGACGGTTCGAAGCTTGGTCACCCCTCTGCAGGTCAGCGCGGTGGCAGAAGCGCGGCCCGATACGCCTGTGCAAGGCGAGTCCGAGCTGGGCACGCATCTGTGACCGGGTTTCGTCTGACGAACCCAGGAGCCAGGCCAAACCAGTGAGGCGTCGCGGCATGTAGAATGTCGATGGCCAGAGCCCGCGGAGCCTCCATGTACGTCAAGAGCCGCTTCCCCCTATTCCAGGCCGTCCTCTGGTCCTGGCCCATCCTGATGTGGTCGGGACTCTGGGCCACAGCCATCACCGCGCTCCACTTCTTTTTCGGTCTTGAGTGGCTCAGTCTACCGGGCTTGCCAATCAGCATCCTTGGTACTGCGGTCTCGTTTTACCTAGGATTCAAGGGGAATGCCGCCTACCAGCGTCTGTGGGAGGCACGCAAAATCTGGGGTGGCATCGTCAACTCCAGCCGGACCTGGGGGCTGTACGTCACGACGTTCGCCACCGACCAACGCCGTGAGTCGGAAGACGGCGACCGACTGGCGCGAGTTCACCGCGAGCTCATCTATCGGCACATCGCGTGGTTGGGCGCCCTGCGCACCCAGCTACGGCGTCACAAGTCGTGGGAGCACACCGCAGATTGGAACAACCGATACCGCAAGGTGATCGGCACCCACGATATGTCCGACGAGCGGCTGCGTGGGCGCGTCGAGCCGTACCTCGACGCCAAGGAGGTAGATCGCCTGATGACCCGAAAGAACCGGGCGACGGCCTTGGTGCACCACCAAGGAGAGCGGCTGAAGGAGCTGATGCAGGACCGCACCATCGAAGACTTCCGGCACATGGAGATGGCGAACCTGTTGCAGGAGTTCTACACGCTGCAGGGCAAAGCTGAACGCATCAAGAACTTCCCGTTGCCCCGGCAATATGCGACAGCCAACCACTGGTTTGTCAACACCTTCATTATCCTGCTGCCATTCGCGCTGGTCAGCGCGTTCCACGTAGACGGATTGCCCGAGGCGTACGTATGGCTCGCCGTTCCCGCCACCATGATCATGAGTTGGGTGTTCCGCTTCTGGGACATGGTGGTCGACTACACCGAAAACCCGTTTGAGGGACTGATCAACGACATTCCCATCGATGCCATGGCACGCACCATCGAGATCGACCTGCGCGACATGCTCGGCGAGACCGATCTGCCCGCGTCTATCGCGCCGAGCGAGCTGGGTGTGCTCATGTGATCGGGCACGAAATTACGTTACAGCGCACGCCCGTCCGAGCATGGAATCAGGCTGAATCGTCGACGGCTATCCAAGACCGGGACCGGGTTTGGGGAACCGATACGCTGGAATAGACTCTTGAGTTCCGTCTGGCCTTGCTAGGATACCCACCCAGAGGGGCCCCATGAAGTCGACGACGTGCGCCATGCTCACCGGCCTGTCCGCCACCCAAGTCGCCATGGCAGGGCCTTCGGCTGGCGTGGACGAGCCCAACGCGGCCCTCACCGAAAGAGGCCAACGCGCCATCGACCGGTGGATCGCCGAGGGTCCCGAGGCCTTCGTCCCCACCCAAATCAAGACGTGCGCAGCACCTTTTCGGGCAATCTTGGCGAAGAACCTGCCCCTCTGACCCGCCGACGGCATGGTCGATGTGGACCTAGGCGAGCGCTTCCTTCGGGGTCGCGTTGACACCTACCTGGCCGTGTTCAACGACAAGGCGCTGCTGGCTGGACCGTGCCGCGGCGTAAGCAACTACATGACGCTGTGGGATATCGACTGGTTGGGCTGGAGAATGGGCCACTCAATGAGTATGGACGAGGCCGTTGAACTCACCCGCCGCGAGCCACACCTGATAAGCACGAAGAGCCGGTACATCACACAAGAGCCCTACGTGACTGCAATCAAAGCCGCGGGCATCGAACTGTCCGAGCCACAGCGTGCGCCCGAGAGCCCCGCTCAACCCGCCCCGTAGAGGATCGGTTCACTGAACCGCGCCGTCAGCCGGCAATGGCTCGCCGTCCCATGTGCGCTACACGCAATCAGCGTCCATGAAGGCCATAGCGTCGTCAGAACTGCGTAGGACGATCGGAGTCATCGACCCTCTCGCTGTCGGCGCAATCTACGCCGCGCGCGTACTGACGATGAACACCCACACCCACACGCCCATGATGACCGCGACTACCGGAAGGTACGACATCATAAAGAGGAGCATCATGGCGTACCCCTGCACCAAATCCCAGTCCGTACTCCCGTCGGGAAGGTAAATATCTTCGACAGCCACGGGGAGCATCGCCACGACACCCGCCGCGGGAACGACCAGGTACAGCACGATGTCGAATAGGAGACTCGCGCCGACCGCCACGCGCAGTCCTCGCAAACGGGCCTGCCGAGCGGCGATCATTCCCGCCATCATCAGCCAGAGCGAGAGCAAGAGCGCCACCACGCTCACCGCTGCCATGCTTCCCCAGACCAGTCCATTGACAGCCTGAGCACTGAGGTCGGCCATCACCGGCTTAGCCGACGGGCTGATGGCCAAAAAGGTACTCCATGCGTAGCCGAGCAGCCCGATCGCGCAGAGCCACTGCACCGAAATAAGTCATCCTAGAAAGCCAAAGATTACGGAGACAACAGCGGCAGCGCGCTGGCTGGGAGTCGTCTGCCGTTCGTCTTCGTCGAACACGAGCGCCTCAGCGATGTGCGGCCTCGACCCATTGCCCTGCCTTCGCGAGCATGCCACGCCCACGGACGCCGTGCGCAGCAACACCAACGATGAGCGCTCCACGCCGGGCTCACAGCGTCCCCGCAAAATTCCGGTTTACTATTGCCGTGGCTGAAGGCACTGTGTTTGCAAGGGCGCGGACGTCAGGGGAAGAAACATGAAGCGCATCGAACGCCGCATCTCCGGGCTGATGTCCGCGGTGGTGGTTGTGGCCGCAATGGCATTGAGCAGCACACCATCGGCACACGCGGCCGACAAGCCCGATCGGATGGCCGCCAACCAGACGATCTTCTACTCCGCGGTCGGTGGCGCCTTCGGCGGCATGGTTGGAGCCGGCGTCGGCGGGGGCTTGGCGCTGTATGCCTGCAGAAACCAGCCCGAGTGCTACCTGCTTGTGCTGACCGTCCCATTCTTCGGGGGGATCGGCGCGATCTCTGGCCTAGCCATCGGCGCTAGTAACGGGGCAAAGCGGTCGGGCAGAATGCGTGGCCCAGCGGTTTGGACTGCCGGTTTGGTGGGCCTAGGCGGCCTCGCAACCGTGTTCATCGGCGCTGTGAGCTTTCGCACCCCGGTCGTGATCACCGGCGGCGCCATGCTCTTCGTCGGAGCGCCGCTGGCCGCTGGATGGGCCGCCTCGCGCTCCAGACTCGAAGACGGATCCTCGGTGGCGCCCATGCTTCGCGTGGGTCCGGATCGGCTTCTTGTCGGTGTTCAGGGTCGGTTCTAATCCGACGCGTGGCCAGCCCGTATGCCGTAACGTATCGATCTTACGTAGTAAGGTTGCACACATGCGTGAATCGATCGAAATCGCGTACTCATCTCATCGGCATTACTACAGAGGCACCTACCCCGGAGCCCCCATGCCACCGAAGCGCGAAAGGTCGATCAGCCCGCCCAGTAAACGGAAGCGAAGGCGAGGCGCCCCGGAACCCGCCGCGCAGGCGCTGCAGCAAGAGCACGGTAACGGTGCGGCGAACGCTGCTCTACTACCGGCCATCGGCCAGGATCAACCTCTATTAGCCCTGGCCGGCCAGCAGCAGGCTCAGGCGCCCGAGGAAGCTGGGCCCGCGGGCCCGCAAGACGCGCTCGCGGACCGCGGGGCCCAAGCGATCGGGTTGCTAGAACAGATCGCAGACCAGGTGGCCGCGTTGGCCGGCGGAGCCGAAGCCCAACTGCCTGTC
>JBGCER010000156.1:0-5716 GCA_045106515.1 Myxococcota bacterium | reverse complement strand
GGCGCAGCCCGAGATCCCAAGGTGCAGTGGAGTGCGTCGTGAGGGATGGGGGCTAGGCACGCCGCAGCGGAAAATGGGTGCAGGTGTTTCGTGGGCACACCCTGGTCCGCGCCCGTCCTCAACGACCTTCGAATGGTACGTCGGTCCGCCACGTCCACTTGGCGGTACATCGTCTGGCGCGGCGGGGGGCTATGCCGCCGCGTGGTTATTGTGTCAGACGCTGACGATTCTCATTTTTTGAGGACTTGGAGGTTCGATGCGCGTTGGATTTTGGATGCGTGCGCCTGTGGTCATCGTGGTGCTGTCGCTCGCATGTGGCGGCCTGCCCAGCAGGCAAGACTACGGGGGTGAGCTCGGGCCCGAGAGTCGCGACACCGCGACGCTGTGCTTGAAAGACAAGGCCTTGTACGCCGTGTTCGACGAGTGCTCGCCGACGTGTGAAAACTATTCTTCGACCTGCGTGGGCTACGACAAAGAGGATCGGTACTAGGTACAGACGACCTATGCGACGGCGAGCCGGGAAGCCAAATGTAACCAGGCCGGATGTCGGGTCGTCTGGCTCGATTGCCAGCTCGATCCTGACCCAGCGCTCGACATCACCATCGGGGACAAGACGGTTGCAGTGAGCAGTCTTCCCACGTGCCCAGATTTTTGATTGAGTATCGGGCTCAATCCTCACGAACCCTCGGGCAGCGGCTCCATGCAGATCGAGTCATTGGCGTCGTACCCCTCGGCGGCGGGGTCGTGGTTGAACCGATGGCCGTGCCGGCTTGACTCAGATGGGCTGCTTTTGGTCAATAGTAGACCCCCAATGCAAGGTAATGGCTGCCGTCTGCCCTCGCAGGTCAGCCCTTGCGAAGCGGTTTGATGCGCAGTCGATTCCCGGAGTCGTCGATCAGCGTCGCGAGCCGACGCTGTCGTGTCTGCTCCCGCTTCGCGCTCATCACCCAATGGACGGTTTGCCTGCGGTATCCCGGGGGTTGCGCTTGGTAGAACTCCCATGCGCCCGCGGTCTCTTTGAATCGGGCGACCATCGGGTCCGATAGCACGCCGTCGAAGGTGGCTGTGGCGTAGCCGCTGTCGGGGTGCGCATCCTTGAAGGCAAAGGCGGCGAGACCTTCAGCCCTCATGCGCCCTTCGGCGGTGAGCCGTTCGACGAGGTCGATATTTCGTCGGCTCCAGACGCTCCCCGGTTTCCGCGGCGTGAAGCGAATCACGTAGCTCTCGCTATCGCGAGACTTTCGGATCCCGTCGATCCAACCGAAGCAGAGGGCTTCGTTGACGGTGTCTTCCCAGGTTACCGACTGCTTTTTCGTCGCCTTTTTATAGTAGCCTACCCAGACGTGGTCGGTGGTCGTGTGGTGGTCCTCCAGCCAGGCTCGGAAGTCGGCGGGGGTGGGGAAGAAGATCGGCGTGGGCTCGGACATGGGCGGCTCTGTGAGGCTAGGCTTTAGCCGAGCTGGGCCACCGCGGCGGGCACGAACTCACCCACCAGCGCGGGGTAGTCGACCACCACGTCGGTGACTTTGTCGGCGAGGTCCACGGCCGCGTCGATGGCGGGCTGCCCCGTGTGGCGTAGGGCGTAGAGCAAGTCCCGCGCGACCTCATGGCTGGGGCTGGCCGTGAAGATCGCCGCGGCGTTTGCGCCGAGCCACTCGGGGTCGAGCTGGGCCAGGGCGATGAGCAGGCTCAAGGCAGGCGGGTGAGGCAGGAGCGCGACCGGGCGCAGAGCCTCGCGAGCGGACTCGTCCAGAGGACTGCCGAGGGGGTCGACCCAAAGGGCTCGCCGGGCCACCGCCACCTGCGCCCACAGGTCCAGCGTCTCGCCGGCTGCCAGTGGATTTGGAACCGCAAACCATTGTTGGGGTGCGTCGATGAGCGCTTGTGCAACCAGATGCCCACCCTGGAAAGTCGGCGTCTTTCGATATAAATTGGCGGCCGCCGCCCGAACGGCGGGGTCGGGGCTGGCCAGGGCGGCAGCGACGGCGGTCAGGAGCCCAGGCGGAGTGGGCTTGACCAAGTGCAGGACCCGGTGCATCCACGCCGATGGGTATTGGGCGGTGAACTCCGGCGGGTTGTTGGGGCAGGGGGCCGATGCTGACGTGAGCTGAGTCAGCACGTCGTCGTCGCTGTCGAGGGAGACCCCATCCAGGACCGTAGGCAGGGTGAGGTGCGGGTGCCCCGCGCAGCGCCAGGGGGGAGGGAGTTCGTCGTAGTCCCAGTCGTCGCCGTCGATGAGGGTTCGGTCGTAGGCTTCGACGTGAACCCGGCACGCACAGGCATAGAGGCGATGGTTGGCGTCGCGCTCTAGGGCGCCGGCGTCGGCCAAGGCGTTCCAGTCCGTCGATGCGTGGAGCTGCTCGGCCGTCGCGCCCCACGATAGGCCGGCGGCGTTCCGGACGGCGGTGCCGCATTGGCTGCATTTCAGATGCGTGCACCCCAGCGTCGGCCCGCCAAAGTCGCGATCGTACGCTGCGGTGGGGATAGGCCATTGTGTGCCTACAACCCGGCCGCCGCGCGTGCAGTAGGCAGGGTTCATGTGTCGGCTCCAACGTCGTCTTCGACTTCGGCTTCAGGCCCACCGCCGGCTGCGGCGGCTTCCACCACGCTCCACCACGTGTCGTCGGGCGCATAGGCCTTGAGGGAGCCAAAGGGGTCGACCGAGTGGTACATTTCGGGTCCCGCCGTGTAGGGCGCACCGAACCGGTTTGCGGCTTCCATGATCTCGACCATGGAGTGAGCATTGATCGGCAGCAGGTAGGCGAGGCAGGCCGCGCGGCAGTCCGTCGCGGTCGAGACCCCAAGGAGCTCGCGGGTTTGCATGAGCCGGTCGGTGGTGCCCGATGGCCCGGCCTTGAGCGGCAATGACAGCTCGCGGATCGAGGCGACCCAGTCGTTCTCTTCGTTGATTAGCCACTTGCGTGCGCCCTCTTCCCACAGGACCCGCTTGGTCTCCCAGCCGCCGTTGATCTGAGAGTCGTCTTTGGTGAGCCCCTGGAAGTCGGCTTCATCCTCGAGCAGGCCGACCTTCTCAGCGGTCCGGCCGCTCTGAGTGGATGCGCCGCCTGTGAACTCTCCACGAGTGCTGGGTTGAACGGCCACTTTTGTTGCGGCGGGGTCGCGTGGGGTGGGGGTGAGTCGACCGCCCCCCTCACCGAGCTCCTTGGCCCGCGCGCCCAAGGTTTCGGTGTTGGCTTTGACTTCGCCGGTGTCGTTCGCCTTGAGGGTCTCGATAAATTGTTTAGTTTTACCCGACTTATTTAGGCCTTCGAGCTTTGCCTGGAACGGGCGGCCGAAGTTCATCAGCGCGGTCATCTTGGTGCGGACATTGCCCGCTCCCCCCAACATGTGCGCGTAGACTTTGTCTTTGGGAACGGCCCCGGCCACGCCTTTCATGTCGGGCCGCGTGCCGCACAAGCTGCCCAGCTGCTCTTCTAGATCGAGTGCCTTGCCTTGTTGCGTCGTCTCCCACTCCGCGGTCACGATGGCGGCGATCCGCTCCATCATGCTGTCCACACAGCCGTTGACCGCACCATTGCCCATGGCGCCCGCGCCAAAGGCCATCTCGAACTGTCCGGCCTTCTGTTCGAAGGCCGGGTCCTTGGCGCCGCTGACGCCCCCTGCGAGCCCTTTGCCGGTCTTCTGCTGGAGGAACGCGTTGGAGACGCCCTTGTTGGCCCGCTGATCGGTCTGGGTGTGGAAGGCGACGGTGCCCTTGTGAGCAGACTTCTTGGACTTGGGCATAAAGGCTCCGCACAGAAATCGAGGTGCGCCGAGGGCGGCGCCCCGTTGGCAGAACGGCTCACCGACTGCGGTTGGGTAGGGAAGAGGCTGATGAAGGTCGAATAGTTGTGTCCTGAGTGCTCGCGCGTTCCCGCCACGGTTCCTTGGTTCGCAGACCGCAGGCTCAACGGCCGAATTCACGGGCTTTGGGTGGAATTTGGGATCCGAGTGAGTAGGTTTCCTGTCCTGCTGCCCGAAGCCATCCTCCCCACCCGAGGCCGTCATGACCCCCGTCTGCATCGACCCTGCGCCCACCGCGCTGTACCCGCCCATCGAGCCGTACAACGCCGCCTTCATCGAGGTCGGCACTCCGCAAGCTCGGCATTCGTTGTACATCGAAGAGTCTGGTAATCCAGAGGGTCTTCCTGCTTTATTCTTGCATGGCGGACCCGGTGGCGGCACCCGACCCGGCGTTCGCCAGTTCTTCGACCCGGCGGTGTACCGCATTGTCTTGATCGACCAGCGCGGGGCAGGCAAGAGCGTACCCAACGTGGCCGACGACTTCGACGGGGCCCTCGCCGACAACACCACGGCCCATCTCGTGGCGGACCTGGAGACCCTGAGGGAGCACCTGGGCATCGAACGTTGGTTCTTGGTTCTGGGTGGGTCTTGGGGGTCGACGCTGGCTCTGGCCTATGCGCAGGCCCATCCAGATCGGGTGCAAAAGTTGCTTTTGCGAGGGATTTTTACGTTCTTACAAGATGAGGTCGACCACTTGTTTCGCAGTGGCTCCACCGCCCAGCACTTTCCCGATGTGTGGGCCGAGTACCAAGACTTCGTGCTCAACCACCCAAAGATGCAGCCGCATCCACCGGCGGATTTGATTGAGGGATACCGGATTCTCCTTGAGGACCCCACCACGCGGGATGAGGCGGCGACGGCCTTTGTCGCGTACGAGCTCGCGCTGTCCAAAGCCCATCGCGACGCCCCGTCGATCCAAGCCGCCCTGGCGAATCCGTCCCGGCTGATCCCGTTCGCGAGCCTGGAGGTGGTCTACATGCTGGCCGCTGGGTTTATGGACGAAGGGCAGCTCTTGGAGCCTGCGCGTCTCGATCGTCTGGCGGACATCGAAGTGGCGATGGTGCACGGCCGGTGCGACCACGTGTGCCGCCCCATCGCTGCATGGCGCTTGCATCAGGCATTGATAGAACGGGGCGTTTCGAGCCGTCTTTGGTATATTGAAGCCAATGGGCATTCCGATAGTGAGCCCGGCATTGCGGGGGCACTCAGGGCCGAGACCGACCGGTTGGCCACCCCCTAGTCGTACGCGCTTGGGCTGCGGTGTGTTATACTGGGGGGGAGTACCCTGTCATGCCCCACTCCCCCGAAGAAAAACGTAAGGCTATCGCCCGACTTCGTCGCATTCGCGGCCAAGCGGAGGCCCTGGAGCGCGCCGTCGAGAGCGGCGCGGAGTGCGCCCCTGTGCTCCAACAGATCGCAGCCCTGCGGGGTGCGGTCAACGGCTTGATGTCCGGCGTCTTGGAAAGCCACCTGCGGGAGACCTTCGGCCCCCTGGCAGAGGCGGCCCCGGACTCGGACCCGGCACTCAACGACAGCATCGACCACGCGGTCAAGCTCGTCCATACCTACTTAAAATAGTCCCGCTAGGAGCTCCCCATGAAGTCTCGCGCAGCTGTCGCCTTCGGTCCCGGTCAACCCCTCAAGGTCGTGGAGATCGACGTGGCTCCGCCCCAGAAGGGCGAGGTGCTGGTTCGCATTACCCACACCGGCGTCTGTCACACCGACGCCTTCACCCTGAGCGGAGACGATCCCGAAGGTGTGTTTCCGGCCGTGCTTGGCCACGAAGGTGGCGGCGTTGTAGTCGAGTGTGGCGAAGGGGTTACCTCGCTAAAACCAGGCGATTCGGTGATTCCGCTGTACACGGCGGAGTGCCGCGAGTGCAAGTTCTGCTTGAGCGGAAAGACCAACCTCT
>JBGCER010000155.1:0-26361 GCA_045106515.1 Myxococcota bacterium | reverse complement strand
GGTTCGGTGGGCGCCGGCGCTGGTGGCGTCGAACACCACAGAAATGGAGGCCCAGACCTCGGACTCCACAAGGCCCGCGATGCCGTTGTGAGTGGTCCACACCCCCTGCTTGCGAGCGCGAGCCAGACCGTCGCTATCGGGATCGATGCCCACCATTGCCACACAGGTGAGCGTGGGGTCGCGCTGGCGAAGCACCTTGAACATCAGGTCGGTGCCGATGTTTCCCGAACCCAGAATGGCGCAGCCGACGCTCACGCCACACCGCCGATATCGGCCCGCACAGAGCCGAGTCCGCTAATCCGAAGCTCCAGCGCATCACCCGGTTTGACGTCGACCATGGGCCCCAAAGCGCCAGACAAGATGATCTCCCCCGCGCGCAGAGGCTGGCCCACCTGAACCATCTTCCGAGCCAACCACAGCGCGGCGGTGAGTGGGTTGCCCAAGCACGCAGCTCCAGCGCCGGTGCTCACCGGATCGCCTCGGCGCTCCAGCACCATGCCGCAGAGCCGGGGATCGAAGTCCCACAACATCGTAGGCTGCGAACCCAAGATGAACACGCCCGCGCTCGCGTTGTCGGCAACCGTATCCAAAATCGAGATATCCCAGTCCTTGACTCGACTATCTGCGATCTCAATAGCGGGCAGCGCATAGGCGATGGCACCGATGAGGTCGGGCAGCACCAGATGCTGGCCGTCCAGGTCCTGATCGAGCACAAAGGCGATCTCGCCTTCGGCCTTGGGATGCATCATCTTCTCGAAGGGGATCGGCTCCGCGTCTGAGTAGCAGGTGTCGGCCCAAAGCACGCCATAATCCGGCTGATCCACGCCGAGCTGGGTCTGGATCGCACGGCTGGTGAGCCCGATCTTACGACCGACGGCTCGTCGTCCCGCCTCTTCCCAACGAGCGCTGTTGACCTCTTGGATGGCGTAGCCAGCGGCCACGTCCGTCCCGTCGAACAGGTCGCGGAGGTTGCCGCAGGGTGTGCGGTCGGAGTGGGCCTTCCACAGCCGATCGGCTGCGGCCTGCACGGAGTCGTCCCGAGTCATTCTGTCTCCCAAGGCGCTAGAGCTTGATGCAGATGTTGCGGAGCTCGGTGTAGAATTCAAGACTATGAACGCCGCCTTCGCGGCCAATACCAGATCGTTTGGAGCCCCCAAATGGCGTGCGCAGATCGCGCAGGAACCACTCGTTGACCCAGACCAACCCGGCCTCGAGGCGGCGGGCCACCCGGTGCGCGCGCTTCACGTCGCGGGTGCACACCATGGCGGCCAATCCATAGGTGGTGTCATTGGCCATGGCGATGGCTTCTTCTTCGGTATCGAAGGGCTGAACGTGGGTGCAGGGGCCGAACACCTCTTCGCGGATCACCGCCGAATCTTCGGACAAGCCCGTCCAGATCGTGGGCTGAATCCAGCTGCCCCCGCGGTATGCCTGACCCACATCCGGCACGCCGCCGCCGGTGACCACCGTGGCGCCATCGGACACGGCCCGCTCGAAGTAGTTCAGCACTTTTCTTCGATGTTCTTGGCTAATCAGCGGCCCGAAGTTGCTGCCCGACTCAGGGGGGCCCATCTTGAGCGCGGCCGCGCCCGCGGCCAGCTTGGCCACGAAGGCCTCGAAAATGGAGCGATGCACATAGAGCCGCTCGGTGCCCAAACACACCTGCCCGCAGTTCGCGAAGCACGAGCGCATGGCGATAGCGACCGCCTCGTCGAGGTCGGCATCTTCAAAGATGATGCCGGGGTTCTTCCCGCCGAGCTCGAAGCTCACGTCGGCGATGCGATCGGCGCAGGCCTTCATGATCGTGCTGCCCGTCCGGGTCTCGCCGGTGAACGTCAGCGCGTCGACTTCGGCGTGACGGGTGATGTACTCGCCAGCGCTCTGAGGACCCTTGCCGTGAACCACGTTGAACACGCCGGGGGGCAGGCCGACTTCGTTCATCACCTCACCCAATAGCGTGGTTGTTCCAGGGGTTTCTTCCGAGGGCTTCACGACCACGGTATTGCCGCACGCCAGCGCCGGCCCCACCTTCCAGGTCATCAGCAGCAGCGGCAGATTCCACGGAGCGATCACGCCGACCACGCCCTTAGGCCCGCGTACCGCGTAGTTCACCGCCCCCCGGCCATCGGCGGTGTCCATAACGAAGGACTCCGTCGGCACATTGCGAACCACGTCGGCAAAGATCCGAAAGTTTGCCGCACCTCGGGGGATATCAATGGCGCTAGCCATACCGAGCGGCTTGCCCGTATCAGCAACCTCTGCGGCCAAGAAATCGTCGGACCGCGCCTGGATGCGGTCCGCCACCGCCGCCACCATGTCGAGCCGCTCATTCTGCGGCATGGTGCCCCACGGACCCGACAGCGCAGCGCGGGCAGCGGTGCACGCGGCGTCGACCTCGGCCTCGCCCCCCTCATGCACGATGCCCACGACCGAGCCATCACAAGGGTTGATGTTTTCGAAGGTTCGACCGGACGAACCCTTCGTGTATTCGCCATTGATGAAGTGCTTGAACTCGACCACGAGACCGCCCTGGCAACGGGGCGACGATAGCAGCCGTGGACCTGCAGATCGGACAAGTCCGTGTGTGGCGATGGGTCCAGCCGACCGCCGACCTAGCGCTTGAACTCAACCTCGACGACGCCATCGCTCTCGGTCCAGCCCAGGTCGATGAGCACATCGCCGAACGCATACCCGGAATTCAATTCCGCCTCGCCGACCAGCTTGGTGTCATCGAGCTCGCCCATCCACTGGGCGCTGCGCTCCCACGTCACTTCCGCTTTGATCTCGCCATCATCCCTAAACTCGCCTTCCAACGTCACCGCGTAGCTAGCTCGCCCGCCACCGCCACCGCCACCGAACTGAAGGGGGCAGTCGCCCGCCGCGTCGAAGTCGCCTTCATCGTTGACGTCGAAGACGAACTCGACGAAACACAGAGGCTGCGGGCCGCGGCCAAGGTCCCCGACGAGGGTCAATCCGCTGGTCCACTCCCCTTCGAACTCGGACGTGGGATCGGGATCGGGATCGGGATCAGCGTCGGGGTCCAGATCGGGGTCGCCAGTGGTAAGGGGTCCATCGGGGATGATGGCTGCGGTGGTGGTGCAGGCCGAAAATCCGAAGATGGCTACAAGGGCGAGAGTGCGCATGAGTCCTCCACTGGACTGGCGCAGTCTACCGTCACCCCGTCGGCCTCGCAATGATACCGTCCATCCATGACGAGCCGCAGACTCACGACCTTCTTGGAACACCTGGGTCTCGATCCGGGCGACGACGACACGGTGGACCGAACCCGAAGCCTCTTCGGCTCCATGCCCGCCCTGTCGGACTTCGGTGCTGAGCCCAGCCCGTCGGACCTGCACCAAGCGCAAACGTTTACGCCGCCCCACCTGGAGCCCATCACGCTGCTGGGCCAGGGCGGCATGGGCGAGGTCTGGCGCGTGTACGACAGCCGCCTGCACCGCACGGTGGCGCTGAAGTGCCTGAGCGTAAAGTGGAGCGCGCACGCCGAGGCAAAGGGCCGGTTTATCCAAGAGGCTCAGGCTACGGCCCAGCTGGCTCACCCGGGCATTATCCCCATCTATGAGGTGGGGTTTCTGATGGATGAACGCCCCTATTTCACCATGAAGGTCGTGGAAGGCCAGACCCTACGACAGGTGATCAAGAGCGCCCACGCGGTCGCCGCCCCGCCCCTTCGTGCCCTGGTCGACACCTTGTACCGAGTGGCCCAGGCCCTTGGCTATGCCCACCATCGCGGCGTCGTGCATCGAGACATCAAGCCCGACAACATCATGGTGGGAGCGTTCGGCGAAGTCGTGGTGATGGACTGGGGCCTGGCCCGCCGGGTCATGGGCGCGGTCGACCCATTGGTCGTGGACCCCTCCGTGGGCCCCGGCACCCGCGGCACCGTCGGCACCCGCGGCTACATGTCTCCGGAACAGGTGCGCGGCCAGCCCCTGGATGCGCGCTCCGACGTGTGGGCCCTCGGTGCGGTCCTGGCCGAGGCGCTCACCGGCGCACCCGCCTACGGGAAGCTGGCGTGGGGCAATGCGCCCATCGGTCCGCCCCCGCTCCCCGGAGGCCTGCCCGAGCCCCTGCTCAACCTCACCCGAGCGGCTCTCTCGGCAGATCCGGCCGCACGTCCCATCGACGGATCGGCCTTTGCCGACCGACTCAAGGCCTGGCTCGATGGCGCCCAAGCCCGCGCTCGGGGCCTGGCGGTGGTGGCCGAGGCCGAGGCCCTGCAGCAGGCCGAGCTTCAAACCCGAGAGCAGTCGGACACGGAGCGGGCCCGTGTGGCCCGTCTCACCGAGCAGATCGACCGACACGCCGACCCCACGGAAAAGCGAGCCTTGTGGGCCGCCGAGGACGCCCTCGAGGCGTTGGATGCAGAGAGCGCCCGCCTAGGTCGCGCCCGAATTGCAGCTCTTCAAGCCGCACTGACCCACAGCCCCGACCTCCCAGAAGCCCTGGACGCCTTGGCCCAACACCACGCCGAGGCTCAGCTCGCCGCCGAGGAGTCGCTGGACCCCAGCGCAGCAGCCGCCCACGCCGAGGCCCTGGAGCGCTACGATCGCGGCCGCCTCGCGGACTTTCGAGCCGGTACGGGCGCATTGACGCTGCACACGGAGCCCGAAGGCGCCACCGTCACGCTCTTCGCCTTCGAAGAGCAAGACCGCCGCTTGGTACCCCACGAAGTGGGGGTCCTCGGCCAGACACCGCTCGACGCGGTGCCACTGCAGATGGGGTCGTGGCTGCTGCGCGTCGAGCACCCCGGCTACGCCCCGCTCCACTACCCGGTGTTCATCCCGCGACAGCACCATTGGAACGGGGTGCCACCGGGCCAAACAGCTCCGCAAACCATCTCTTTACTGCGCCCGACCGCGCTAGGTCCCACGGATGAGCACGTGCCAGCAGGCTGGTTTCGAGCCGGCGAGAACCGCACCACGTTCACCACCTTCCCCCCTCACTGGCGGTGGCAAGACGGCTTCGTCATGCGGCGCAACTCGGTCACAGTCCGAGACTATCTGGTGTTTCTCAACGATCTTCATCGGCAGGGCCGGACCGATGAGGCCATGGCGGTGGCCCCCAAGGAGCGCTCGGCTCAAGAAAGGGCGGCTCAACTCAACGTGGCGATCATCGACGGAGCCTTCGTCCGCATCCCAGATGCAGACGGCGATATCTGGGGCCTGGACTGGCCGGTGCTCAACGTCGACTGGCACAGCGCCCGCGCCTTTGCAGCCTGGGAGAGCGAGCGCACTGGCCTAGCGTGGGACCTGCCGTCGGAACACGAATGGGAGAAGGCAGCTCGAGGGGTCGATGGGCGCGCGTACTCTTGGGGCAACCGACTGGAGCCCACGTACGCCAACGTCCGCGATGCTCGGGCCTTAGTCCACCCGATGGACGTGGGCAGTCATCCGCACGACCGCAGTCCATACGGCATCCTAGACATGATCGGGGGCGTGCGGGACTGGACGCGCACCCCGTTTCACTACCCCGACGCGCCCGTTCCACAGAACGCCGACGCATACGTCGTTCGCGGCAGCGCCTGGTTCGCGCCGTCTTCATCGGCGTGGCTCGCCCTGCGCTATGCGACGCCGGCAACCATGCGGACCGACACCATAGGTATCCGCCTGCAACGACCTATTCCGGCAATAGTGTCGCATTGACCAAGTTGGTTGCCTCGTCACACTCGAAGCTCAACACCTCGGTGATCACCACCGGCTCGGTGCCGTCGCCGCCGGTGTGAGACACGGAGTAGGGCAGGGTCAACAGCTGGTCGAGCCAGAACGTGGCGTGCTCCTCGAAGGCTGCGGGTGGGTTGACGAAGTTTGGAGCTGAAGCCGGATCGTAGGCCACCGCGTTGAACGGGGCCTGGTACCCCGCCACCACGTCGAACTGAGGCGGGTTGGCGTTTCCCGGTGGATCGTCAAACCACACCGCCGAACCCGCGTAGCCCTGAAGCCCATTGTTGGGCACCACACCGGCGGGACCATTGGGATTTCCGGGGTAGCGAACCGTCAACGATCCGCCTCCAATCTGGGACATCGTGAACTCTGTGAGGCTCGGCAAATTGCTCTGAACACAGCCGCCAACGGTGGAAATGGCGATGGGCTGATCGCAGGTGACCGTGGGCACGATCATCATCAGGCGATTGTCTTCGAGGGAGGGCAACCCGATCGTGACGATCTGAAGCTGCTCTACGATCCGCTGGGATCCGATCGTAAATCGGCCTTCTACGTCGATCACACGATCTCGCCCAAGGGCGTTGACTTGCAGGTCCAATTCCTTTTCTTCCCGGCCTTCCTCTCCGTCCACACTCCACGCTACGGTGTCGACGTTCGCCAGGGTTGATGGGGTAATCAGGAGGTCTGTGCAGGACGTGTCTACGCACGCAACGCCCAAGGTGACCTCGGGCGATTCGCACCCCGTCAGCGCCACCGTCATGGCTGCCATTGATGCCCACACACGCGCCCGAACCTGCATTCAACCTCCCCGAGAGCATGGCTCTCACAGTGTTTATTCTCGCATAGCCCCATCGGATATGCACGAGCACGTAGCCAAAACGAAGATTTCCGCAGACAGCGGGGTGCGAGATTTGAGTTCAGCAAGTGTGGTAAACCGCATGCGTTGATAGAGGAAAGCCCCACTTGAGTCAGAAGGACCCATCGGCAAACCTGCACTTAGTGCAGTCTACCCCAACGCTTCACGGTGTGGTGGGGGGTCGCTACCGACTGGGTCGACCCTTGGAGACGGTGCCGCTCGGCCGCCGCTACCGCTGTGTGGATGACCGCCTCGGCACTCATTGCGTGGCCTTGGTCTTGTCCGTGCGCATGTCGCCGGATCATGCGGACCCCTGGTGTGAACGTCGGTTCATGGAGGCGGCCCAATTTGCCCAGGGCATCGCACTGCACGGGGCCGTCCCCATGAGAGCGGTGGAGCACTTCGAGAGCGAACGCATGCACCACGTGGTGATCGTCGAAGATGATCCCGGCGTGCAATCGCTTCAAGAGACCCTCAAGAGCGGCGCCATGAGCCGCCAGGCCTCCAAAGACCTGCTGCGCAAGATCTGCAACCTCATCCAGCAGGCCCACGAGCTGGGCATGCTGCACCTGGACCTCAACCCGCAGCAGATTTTCGTGGCCAGAGACGGCTCGCTGCGCATCACTGGCTTTGCCCTGCGCGGGGCGTTCCAAGCGGACGTGGCCCCAGACATGCCGGAGCGAGGCTCCTATTTGGCGCCGGAGCTACGCACGGGCGGCAGTCTATCGCCAGCGACCGACGTCTTTGCCTTGGGCCGCTTGTACCAGGCCATGCTGTGCGGCGTGACCCGCGGCGCGCCCCAGATGACCCCGCTGCCCGATGATGCGGACCGCATCGTTCGGCGCAGTACGCGCTTAGAACCAAATAAACGCTTCATCTCTGTGACGGAGTTTTTGGGCGCGGTCAACGGCGAATACACCGACGACCCCATGAGTGGACGGCCCTGGCAAGCGACCCCCGTCGCGTCGCCCCAGCGGCGAGCGCTATCGCCGATTCCCCGCATTGGGCCCACGCCCAAGCCCGCCCCGGTCGTCACCCCGTCGGCCACCCGCCCGCCTGTCGCGGAGCCGGAGGAAGACAAAAAGGAGCGCGGGTCCATCCTGCCGTGGGTCCTCGTGGCCGTGCTGCTCCTGCTCTTGCTGCTGTCCATCCTTGGGTTCATCGGCAATATGTTGTGGGCTGGCGGAGCCCCATACGACGTCGCCGAAGGCCCCCAGATCGACGCTCCCCCGCCCGACATGAGCCCGCGGCCGCCCCCGCCCATCACCGTCAACTCCGAGCCGATCGGCGCGATGGTGTACGAGGGCGAGACGCCTCTGGGCAAGACCCCGCTGCACCTGGAGCCAAACTCCGGCGGTATCGAGCGTATCCTGACGTTGAAGCTAGAAGGTCGCCACGACTCGACCTTCATTCTGCAAGAGATGACCGAGGGTGAGGTGAACATCCCCCTCGAACTACGGGTGGTCGCCCCCGCCGTGACACCGCCCACGCCTCCCCCTCGAACTCGAACCCGTCGTGCCGCTCCCGCACGCGCGGGTTCTCGTCGATCCGGCACCGCGACTGGCAATGACGCTCCGTTGATGCTGGAACGCTGACCCCTTGCTCCGACTCCCTCCGGAGGGCCGATGCCCCTGACTCCGCTGCTGTTGTGGCTGCTCGCTGGCGCGCCTGCATTCGCTCAGGACAACACCGACACGGCCGTCGATCTCGCCCAGGAAGCTGACCTTCACTTCCAGCTGGGAATCGAGGCCTACAAGGACAAGGACTACACCCGCGCCTTGGAGCACATGCTGCTCTCCAACCGGCTGGCGCCCAATAAGAATGTGACGTTCAACGTGGCTCAATGCTACGTAGGCCTCCGCCAATACAATGATGCATATCGTGCCTTTAATGCCTATATTACACTAGAGAGCGACCCTGAGAGGCAAGCGGTTGCCCAGCGCGAAATGAACAAGTTCGCGGACCGCGTCGCGCTCTTGAACATCACGTCGGACCCGCCGGGCGCCACCATCTACGTCGACCGCAAGAACCTCGGCTCGCGCGGCACGACTCCCGCAGTGCTCGCCCTGCCTCCCGGTGAGCACACCGTGATCTTGGAGCGACAAGGCCACGATCCAAGCAACGTCCAAGCAAGTCTCACCAGCGGCACGACCACCGACGCCACCGCGACGCTGGAAGCCCGCCTGGCAAGTGTGCGCGTGGTGGGCACCGTAGGCGCCCGCGCGGTCATCGAAGAGACGGGCGAGTTCGTCGGCGCATTGCCCATGGACGCCAAGATGCTGCCCGGCCCCAAGGTCTTGGTGATCTCCAAGCCCGGGTTCGAGGACGAGCGCATCCTGATCAGCCCGGCCCTGGACGACCCCAAAGACGTCAATGTAGAGCTGAACCCCCTCACCTCACCCGTCGAGATCGCCACCAGTAAGCGCGGCGCCCGCGTCGAGGTCGATGGCGAGCTGGTGGGCTACACGCCGGTGCTCGCCGACCTAGCGCTCGGTGACCATGAAGTGGTCGTGTCCCTGGACGGGTTCCAGTCCGTCGTCACCTCGCTCGACGTCAAGCAGGACGACCGAGCCTCCCTAGACCTGGCGCTGATCCCCATCCAAGAGGTGGTGACGGGCTCGGGTGTGTCCGAAGACCTGCTCGACGCACCGGCGTCCATTACCGTCATCGACAGCGATGAGATCGAACGCCGAGGCTACGACGACCTGGCCGAGCTCGTGCGCGACCTGCCTGGCTTCGATAACATGCTAGTCAACGGCACAAATTACCAGGTGAGCTACCAGCGCGGCTACCGCACCCCGTTCACGCAGCGCACGCTATTCTTGGTCGATGGTCGGGTGGACAACCACCTGTGGACCCACATGGCAAACCTGTCTCGGCAGTACCCCATGACCATGATCGACCGGGTCGAGGTGCTCTACGGACCCGCATCGGCGGTCTACGGCGCCAACGCCTTCTTGGGCATCATCAATGTGGTGACCAAGAAAGGTAGTAGCTTAGGTGAGGATGGCACCCAGCTCAACGCCAAGGTCGGCTATGGCAGCTTCCGCACCAAGGTCATCGACGGCACGGTGCTCGCCCAGGCCGGTGAGGTCAGCTTCAATGCCTCGGGGCGGATCTTCGTCAGCGATGAAGACGACCTGTCCGGAAAGTGGGGCTTTGTCGATAATGACCAGCTCACAGACCCCTCGATCTGGGGCGGGATGCTCGACGTCGAGAGCTATGGCCAGACCTATGGCGAGGGCTATGCCGACCCGACGCGCAACTGGGGCGCTCAAGGAAATGTGCAGTTTCGTGGCTTCGAAATCGGGGCACTCATGTGGGACCGCACCGAGGGTTATGGCCCGTATTACGCTTCGGATGCCGGACATAGCGCCGCCACCTGGACCTACACCTCGCGCCAACTCTATGCGAGCCACCAGGGTGAGCTGGCTCCGGGCGTGACCATCACCAGCCGCGCTGGATGGCGCGACAACCGGGTCTTGGGCGACTGGGCCGAGTCCTTTTTCACCGACGGCAGCCGCTCAGTCAGCCTGACGCATTGGCACAGCCACTCCAACGCCTGGAACGCGGACAGCACCCTCAACTGGACGGCCCACGACAACGTCAATGTGCAGGTTGGAGGCCGCTACGAGCACAAGGTGCTGACCAAGAGCTACGACATCCCAGGCTATGGCTTCAGCTCCACGCCCATCGGCGACCAGCAGGTGTTCTTCGACCCCAGCGATGTCGAGGGGCGCGATGCGTTTCAGGCGGGACCGGAGCCGAGCACGCGCATGTCGCGTCAAAACCTACAGCCCACAGACGACGTCGGCGCCTTCGTACAGGCCACCTGGAACCTGGATAACTTCCGTCTGAGCGCCGGCGCCCGTGTGGACAGAAACTCGTTTTACCATCGGTCGATCCTGGGCGAAGGAGATCCGAACAAAGACATCTTGGCGTTCAACCCACGCGCTTCTGCCATCTACAAGCTCGGCGATACGGGTGCGATCAAACTCCTCTATGGCGAGGCCTTCCAAGAGCCCCCTCCCATCCAGGTCTGGGGTGGCTGGAATGGTCGCGCGGCCAATGAGAACTTGGTGCCCGAAAAGGCCCGGAGCGTGGAGTTGGTGGCGATGGTTCGCTCAGCCCGCTTTGTGGGCGAGGTCTCGGGCTTTGCCGGTTTCTACAACAACGTCATCAAAGAAGAGGCTGAGAACGCCGGTACTCGACGGACCCTGGGAGGCGAGGCCAGACTGACGACCACACTCCCCAACCCTGTGCCCGACTCCGACGACATCGAAGGCTACGCCAACTACACCTTCACCCAGACCACGAGCAGCTCGCGCTATGACCACGGTGCGGGCGCGTGGCTCGACCAGAGCACCAACCTGGGAGATATCGCGCCTCACAAGGTCAATCTGGGCGTGAGCGTGCCGCTGGGCGAGTACTTCTTGGTCCACACCCGCGGCAATTTCGTTTCGTCGCGCACTCCGTACACCCGCAATCCACTTCGAGCGTCCGCCTTCAGCTTTGACCCGTACGTCTCGTGGAACGCCTATGTCGAAGGCGGACCCCAAAACGTCAAGTTCGGCCTTCGGATCTGGAACATTCTGGACACCGACTACCTGATGCCCGGCGCCGAGGGGGCGAGCGCTGGCGATGACTTCGACCAGCCGAGCCTAGGATTCCAGAACTCGGCGGTGCCGTCGGCCGGCCGGTCGTTCCTGGGCACGTTGCGGGTGAAGATTTAGGGGCTCGGGCGTATGCCCGGCGCGCTCACGATGCGCACGCCGACTGGAACCACGCCACACACGAGGACATGTGGGCCTGGTAAGCCCCGTTCGGCCCGATCCGTCAAGAGGATGTAACGAGCACCGGTCGCCGGCACTTTTTTATGGCGGGTCCGCGAAACGACTCGGTACGTTAACTTTGCTTGTACGATCAAGGAGGTACAGTACATATTGTGAAGGGTATAAGGACAAGGGGGGGGTACTCACTCTCGCGGCAATGATGGCAGCTCCGGCGATTGGCGCCGACGAGTGGGACAAGGATCTCCGCCAGATCGCGGTGATGGGAACAGGCTCCAACGGCCAAGGCTATGGCGAGGTGCTCGCGAGCGGTGACCTGAACGACGATGGCATGGATGACATTGTCGTCGCAGCCCCCGGCGCTTCCGCCGGCGCGGGCGAGGTCAGCGTCATCTTCGGCTCCGTGGGCGAAGGACAGCAGAACGAAGAAGACGTACGCAACTGGTGGCCACAAGACACCACCAATGGTGTGTCCATCGGGGCGTCACTCTTGGTGGCGGACGTCGACGATGATGGCGTGAATGACTTATTGGTTGGCAATCCCCAGGTCGGGTCATCGAACATCGGCGAGGTGTGGGTCTTCTTTGGGCCCTTGGCCGACGCACCCACAACCGCTCAAACCCGAGCCAATGCGGATGTGGTGATCCTAGGCGCCAGCGGTGACCAGCTCGGCGCATCGATGGACTACAAGGTCGCTCCCAGTTCAGGCGACCGACTCTTGGCCATCGGCGCCACCCGAACCAGCACCAACGACGGCGCAGTCTATGTCGTGGATGCGGGTCTGCTGACGACGGGCACCCAGGCTGTCACGGCGGTCGACCTGCGAGCGTATACGGGGGTGTCGAACGAAAAGCTTGGGACATCAGTGGCGTTTACAGACTACGGCCTCGCGATGAGCGCACCCAACCATGACGACGGGTCAGGCAACCGCGTGAGCCGGGCGCTTCACTGACCGGTTGTCGGTCTCCCTAACGGCGTTTGGCCAGTTCGGAGAGCTGCAACACGGCTCGATCGGTGCACGGAGGGAACAAAGACTTAGGCGCTACAATCGCACATTATCGCGGCACGCCGTAGACCCAGGGTGCCGCCGGACTCGCGAATCGAAGAGGGCCTCCCACCACCAAGCCCTCCGCACCCACATCCGACATGACGAGCGGGAGTGCAGTCGGGTCTTTGTACCGCACGTCAAACTGTCCATCCTCGCTCACGGTTCCAATCCAGGACGACTGGTTGAGTTCTGTGTCGCTGAGCGCCAGGTGAGCCACGCCGTCCACCAGGGTCAACGAGAACTCATCGCCGCCATCCCCAATGGTTGGCCACTCCTGCCACACACCGAACTCGGTGATGCGCACGCCATCCTCGTCGGCCCACGCCAGCAGGGTGCGTCCAGAGCGCTCCGTCACCATGTGAATCGGAAGATTTGAGGTGAACTCTCGCACGACGCCAGCAGGAGGGCCGTCTTCGGAGTCCGGGTGAACCCGGAGCACAAAGGGCGAGTAGCCCTCATCCAAAACCACCCGTTCCCCCCACGCCATCACGACGTCCGAACCCTTCACACCCAACGTCGGCGGAATCATGGGTGAAGCCGGCACGTCCAGCGAGACCAAGGTCTCGGCATCACTCAGGTCCTCGGCCAGACGGGTGATGACGAGGCTTCGGCTGGTCTGGTCATAAAACGGCGTCGCCAGAATCAAATCATCGCCCTGCTTGAGCAGTTCGGCGCCAAAGGAGCCCTGCTCCCCTCGCTCCACCCACCGCTCCGCCACCGGTTCACCGGTGTCCCGGTCCAGGCGTAGCAGCCGGGTGCGCAGGGGTTCCACCAGCGGATTTCCGTAGGTCAAGCTCAACAAGATGCTGTCGCCATCCAGCAAGAGCTGGCTCATGGTGGGGCGGGGCACGTCGCCGTCAACGCCTAAATCCACGGGATCGACCAGCTCCTTGCCATCACACGTACGGCGAGACACGGAGGTCGCGTCGGGGATCGGGTCCTCGCCCTCGCTGTGAAGCAGCCAGATGCCCGCCCCATCAAAAACCAAGCTGTGAAGCACCCCTGGGTAGCGCGCGCGGGTCACCGGGAAGCCCTCTTCCAAGTCCGCCATGCACGCGGCCGGTGTGACGCCGACCTCGGTGATGGGGTCGTCGGAGGTCGGGCCACAACCCGCGGCCCAAGCCGCCCAAAGCACGCCCATTTTCCACCGCATTCGGACCTCCCAGTCCCTGTGATCGTAAACCGGTAGTGTGAGGGAAACCTTCCGCTGTAAATAGGTCGCCCTACAACCAAGGCACCATCGTCATGGTCACGGCGGCCGCCACACCCACCAAGGCCAGGTTCAGCACCAAACCGGACCACGCCATATCGCCTGGACTCACCCCACCGGCCTGACTGGCGATGGCATTGGGGGCGGTGGCCACGGGCATCATGAATGCGCACGACGCCGAAATGGTGGCGGGAACCATCCAATACAGCGGGTCGACCCCCGCGGTGAGCGCCCCGGCCGCCAAGATGGGCAGCATAATCTGAGTGGTGGCGGTGTTGCTGGTCAGCTCGGTCAGGAAGGTCAGCACCAGGCTCACGAGCAGCACAGCGGCCATCAATCCAATCCACGAGCCCTCACCAAAAGCACCTTGCACCCAGGCCAGCCCCGCTGTGGCGCCGGCCAACCACTCAGTGAGGCGGGTCACTTTGACGGCGGCTGCCAATGAAAAGCCGCCTCCAAGCAAGATCAGCACAGACCAAGGAATGCCGCGTTCGGCACTACGGGCGCTCAATAGAAAGGCGCCGGAATCCTTGGGCCTCCGATCCTTGGGGAGGGCGGGCAGGAGGAAAAGGAGCGGTGCGATAGCCGCGGCCACCAGGGCATCGTGCGACCATTTGGCGGGCAGCAGACCGCCCCAACCAGGCGCCGTCCACCCGCCTCCAAACTCCAGATCGGTACGGGTGAGCCACCCCAGCACGGCCAGGCCTACCAGCACCAGCACACCGACCTCAGCGGCGGTCCAGGGCTGGGACTCGGGTCGCTCGGGCTCGGACTCGAAGCGTCGAGGCAAGGCCGAGCCGACGCGGGTGAGCACAAACCACGCGATGGGTACGGCCAAGATCACAAAGGGCACACCCACCGCGAGCCACGAGGCGAAGGTGATCGACGGCGCCTCTTGGGCCAAGATCGCATTGGGAGGGGTGCCGATGAGCGTGGACACCCCGCCGATGCTGGCCGAGTAGGCCAACGCCAACACAAAGACGCTGGCTTGGCGGGCCGTTCCCGTACACCGGCGCCCGAGCTCTACCGCCAGCGGCAGCAGCATGACCGTCGTGGCCGTGTTCGACGCCAGGCCCGAGAACACCGCCGACGCCACCATCAGCGCCAGCACCACCCGCGCGGGCGTGGCTCGGATCCAGTCCGGCGCCAGCAGAGTCCGGATCAGCCGGTGATGCAGTCCCGCCCGCTCCATGGCGTGGCCGATCACAAAGCCGCCGAGCATCAACGCATTCAATGGATGCGCGAAAGGCTTGATAGAATCAGCGAAAGATAGCACGCCCATCAGGGGAAACAGCACCGCTGGCAGCATGGCTGTCACCGCCAGCGGCAGGACGCGGCCCAGCCACCACACGGTCATCAGCACACCGACCGCACCCACGCGATGGGCCTCGGCGGACAGTCCATCGGGCGTGGGGAGCCACAGCACGCCCGCGAAGATCAACAACCCGATGACCACGCCAATGACGCGGTACCCAGGCCGCCCTGTCGCCGCGTCCCACGCTCCGAGCGCGTTGGAGATCGCCGCGAGTGGACCGCTCGCTTCCTGTTCGGACACCTGGCCTCCGTCGGCGCAGGCTACCGCACACATCCAGCCCGGTCATGCTACCGGTCGCCTAGCCCCGGAGCGCTCGTGCCCACCATTACCGTGCACCACCTCGATAGCTCACGCTCACAGAGGATCCTCTGGCTGCTCGAAGAGCTAGAGCTGACCTACGACATTCGCCAGTACAAGCGCCATCGCTCCACCATGCGAGCTCCCGCCGACCTCAAGGACATCCACCCCCTGGGCAAAGCGCCGGTGGTCACCGTCGACGACGAGGTCTTTGCCGAGTCGGGCGCCATTATCGAAGCCCTACTGGACCGGTTCGGCGAGGGTCGCCTGCGGCCCGAACCCGGCACGAAAGAGCACGAACAATATCGGTATTTCCTTCATTATGCAGAAGGAAGCCTAACGCCGCCGCTATTGATTCGGCTGATCACCAACCAACTCACGTCGCCCAAGGTGCCGTTCTTCGCGCGGCCCCTCACCGGCGCTGTCGCAAAGAAGATCGACGGCTCGTTCACCCAAGGCGAGCTCGACCTCCATGGCGCCTACCTGAACGGGGTGCTCGCGGAGCGAACCTGGTTCGCCGGCGACCAGATCACAGGTGCCGACGTGCAGATGAGCTTTCCCATCGAAGCGGCGGTGGCTCGCGGTGGCTTCGACCAGCACAGCCATGTGGTGCGTTGGCTCACGCAAGTCCAAGAGCGACCGGCGTACAAGCGGGCCGTGGAACGCGGAGGCCCTCAAACTCTGCTGAGTTGAGACCGACTATGGTTTAGCACCGGAGGAACCATGCTCATGTGGAGTCTGCTCACACTTGTGAGCGCCGCGCCGCCCGACCTGTGGGCCGCGAACGTCAAGGTGGCCGATGCGGTGGCCTCACCAAGCGGGGGGGACCTACTCATCGCCCGTCGTGGCACCCTAGAGGTCCGCTCCCCGACCGATGGCACCGTTCGCGCCACGGCCTCGCTGTGTCGGGCTCCCAAGGCCATCGGCTTCGTCTCCGACAGCACATTGATGGTCGTTTGCGAGACCAAGGCGCAGACGGTGAGCTGGCCCGATCTCAAGGTCTCCGACTTAAAACAGTGGACGGGCCGGGCCGAAAAAGGTGGCTTCGGACCGAATGTATTCGCCGTCGGCTTCAACGATGGCAAGATGTCTGTACACCGCGCCCCAAACTGGGCCGGTGTCGAGAGCATGACCTTCTCGGACATCGAGACCCTGAGCTTCGATCCCCAGGGCGAACGGCTTCTCCTGGCCAATGACGACGGCAAGCCCGTGCGCCTCTACCCGGTCGCTGGAGAGCCCCAAGTGCTCACCGCGACCGGCGATCTGGCCCTGTTCACTCCGGATGGAGAGTCGATCTTCGGCATCCTCAAGTACTTCACGGTCGGCATCTTCAAGCCAGGCGACTCGCCAACGTCGACGTTCAAGTGCGGCTCCTGGATCAACGACGCCGCCTTCCTCTCCCCCACCCGCGTCCTCGCCGGCGGGTCCGACGGGCTGGTCGTCTACCAGAAAGGCACGACCAAACCCGTCGAGGTCTGGGAGAAGGGCTCGCGATGGAACCACCTGGCCTTGGGCGAAGGCTGGAACTGTGCCGCGAACTGGACCGAGCTGCGGTGCTGGGGCCAGGGCAGCACCGTCGCGTCCCAGGTCCCCGATCCCACACCGGGCACAGCGGCGGCATCCGGCGTGACCTCCAGCGGTTCGGGCACGGCTACGGCCGCCCCTGCTGCGACGGCCGCCAAGGCCACACCCATGGCCTTCTCGCTGACGAGCCGCCGGGGCAACGTGGTCAAAATGCAGATCACAGGCGGGGAAGTTCCGAAAGTTGGCCACTCGGGCACCCTATCCAAGCGCGTGGTGAAGCAGCTCGGTCGCATGTCCATGACCGCCTGGGTCAACATCGCCTCGGTCAAGGTCACCAACGTCACCGGCGGTACAGTGACGCTGACTATCGAAGAGGAGCAGTCCATCGTCATGGTCAATGGGCAGAAGGTCGATCACTTCAAGCCCGGCTCCCAGCTGCGCTTGGAGTAGCCCCGCCGTGTAGGCTGACCTCCATAGCGTGGAGGTCGAGTGCGGTGGCTGGGTCGAGTTGAAGGCAAGCGGGTCATGGACCCTCGGCAGGTTCATGAGAGCGTCGCCGCCCCAGGCTTGGCAGAAGGCGCCTGGGTCGAAGTCAATGGCGCCGATCTCACCCCGTTCGCCGAGCCCGGCTCCGCTCTGGGTGAGATCGCCGAGCTCGCCACCGGCAAAGGCCACACGCCCTTCTTGCCCGACGCCTGTGAAGCCGAGGCCGCCGCGTGGGTGAAAAACCCAGGCATCGACGACCCGAACCTGGTCGACCTGACCCACCTGCCCTTCGTCACCATTGACTACACCACCAGCAAAGACCTGGATCAAGCTCTATTTGTAGAGCGAAAGGGCCAGAACCACGTGGTGTGGTACGCCCTGGCAGACGCCGCCTATTATGTGCGTCCAGGCTCCGCTCTGCTCGAAGAGGCCATCAAGCGAGGTGCCACGTACTACATGCCGGGCCTGACCATCCCGATGCTGCCGTTGGCGCTGTGCGAAGGCCTGATCTCGATCAATCCCAACGTGGATCGACGAGCCATGGTGTTTCGCATGGAGATCGGCCGGAACGGCGCCTGCAAGCGCACCGAGGTGATCCGCGCGCGGGTTCATAGCGTGGCCAAGCTCGCCTACCGCCACGTGCAAGCCTGGTACGACGGCGGCGAGGCCCCCACCGACAACGACGGCGCCCTGCAGAGCCTGTCCGCCCTCCAGTCCGTCGGTGAGCTGCGCATGGCCGAGGCCGAGGCCCGGAACGTGATCCGGTTCCGCCGACGCGAAGTGGACGTGAAGATCGCCGATGGCAGCGCCCCCTTCTTGGCCCGCGAGGCCCTGCGCCACGACGTGGAGCGGTATGGCGAGCAGATCTCGCTGCTCACCAATGTGGAAGGCGCGCGCCTGCTCGCCGACCCCACCGCGGGCGCCCATGTACACCCGGTCTACCGCACCCACGCTCCGCCTCAGAGCCAGCGGTTAAGGCAGCTACAACGCCAAATCGACGCCATCGTTCGCGCCCACAACCTGCCGCCGACCTGGCGATGGTCCGGCCAGCGTCACGCGAGCCTCGCCACCTACCTGCGCAGCCTGCCCAGAGACGGTGCCCACGCCCGCATCGCCCGCGTCATCGAGCACATGGCCCTGTTTACCGGCGGTCGTTCGGGCTTCAGCGCAGAGCCTGCCGGCCACCACGGCGTGGGCGCGGACGTCTACGCGCGGTTCACCGCACCCATGCGCGAAGTGGTGGGGATCTTCGTCCACAAAGAGGCGTGGGAGCACCTGGGTGCGCAGACCCCCACCCACAACGCCACGGACGAGGCCCTGCGAGAGCAAGTCATCGACGCCGCCGGCCGGGCCAAGTCTCAGCAGCGCGCCCTTACCCAGACGTCCAACCGCCGATGCCTCGACCGCATGTTCCAAGCCGACCTAGACGGCAAGGCCGCACCAAGAGGCGGGACCATCATGGGATTCTCTCGTGGAAAGATCAGAGTTGAACTGAACGATCCGCCCATCCAGGTCAAGGTCTACTTCCCGCATCTACAAGAGTACATCGGCACCGCCCTGCGGCTCACACGAGACGGGAGCCGGGTTGTAGAAGAGAAGGGCGGTCGGCGTGTGGTGACGCTCGGCGACCGGGTGCAGGTGACCGTGCTACGCCAAGACGAAGACCGAGATCGGTGGGTGCTGGGGCTGGATTCGGTGGGGTAGCGCGCCGCGCAAGCCCTAGACCGTCGCCCCCGTCCGCGCCCACCGCCCTCGACGATACTCCAGGTATCCCCAAACCATTTTGAACCCAAAGGCCACCGGGAAGGCCGCCCACACACCCCAGGTTCCTAGGCCAACTCCGAAGCCCAAGATGAAGCTCAATGGGATCTGACCCAAGAGCGTGGTCACAGCATTGATCCGTAGGCTCGCACGGGTATCGCCGGCTCCCTGGAGTAGGCCCGCGAACGCGATGTACACGGCAACCACCGGCATGGAGTAGCCCAGAAGCTGCATCCATTGCACCGTATAGCCGTGCATAGGCGTGCCCTGTTCCACACCAAAAAGGGTGACGATCCAGTCGTCGAACCCGATGAGCAGGGCCCCCAACGGCGTCATGACGCCCAAGCACAGCACCAAGCCGGCCCACATCACACGGCGGGCTTCTTGGACCCGCCCCCCGCCCAAGGCGTTGCCCGCCATGGCGCCGACGGCCTGGCTGATGCTCATGCCCGGAACGAAGGCCAGCGCCTGCACCCGCAGCCCGATGCCATGAGCGGCCACTGCGACGGGGTCGATGGCCGAAAGCAAGCCAATGATAGTCAAAAATGACGCATTCAAAACCAGGATATCAAGCGATGCGGGCCAGCCGATCCGCAAGAGAGTTCGAGCGAGCTCCCCATCGATGGCCCGCGGTCGCAGTCGCGGCACAAGGCCTTGGGTCCCGCCTCGTCGCAGCCACAGCACCATGAGCACCACGGCGCTGCCTTGAGCCATGACAGTCCCGATGGCCGCCCCTTGGATCCCCAGCGCAGGAAGCCCAAAATTGCCCAGGATGAGCCCATAGTTGAACACCAAGTTCAGGCCGTTCATCACCAAGGCCACAGCGAAGGCCGCACGGGTGTTGCCCACGCCCCGAAGTCCGGCTGCAAAGAGAATATTCAAGTAGCTGAACGCGGTTCCGAGCAGCAGCGGGCGCAGGTAGGACAGGCCCGCATCCATGGCCTCGCCCGAAGCACCCAGGGCCCACATCAGCGGCACACCCAATAGGTTGCCCACCACGGCCACACCCAGGCCCAGCAGGACGGTGAGCTGGATGGACTGGTTGAGCACGTGCTCGACGCGCTCGTGGTCGTCGACGCCATGGGCGCGGGCGATGAGCGCCACCGTGCCCACCGTCAGGCCGATCATGGCCACCATGAGCAGGAAGATGAGCTGCGAGGCGTAGCCCATGCCCGTCAGCGCCGCCTCGGCCGCGGGCGTGCGCCCGATCATGGCCGTGTCCACAGCCAAGGCCAGCACTTGCAGCACGTTCAGACCAATAATCGGCCATGAAAGCTGAAAGAGCCGCTTCGCGATGGCGGTCTGAGAGAGTGGGGCAGCGGTGTTCACATCAAGCCTTTGTACAGGGGCAATGCCCCGATTACGTCAGTCCAGGCCCAGGCCGATCGCGAGCTGGCCCGATAGGGAACTCCGCGCCCGCTCCACGGCGGTCCGAGCAGTCTCGACCCGCCTGTGCTCAGTCGTGATCCGGTTCTGGGCGCCGACGATCTCGTGTTGCAAGTCCAGCCGCTGTTGCACGGCTGCGGGATCGGCCGCGGGTGGGAGGGCGCCGATGGCCTTGGCGAGGGCGACGCCGAGCCGTTCGGAGGCCTCAATGCGAATCTCTGTGGACTCCCCCTGTCGCACCTGCTCAGCCATCCCAGCCAGGCCGACCGTCGACCCACCCGACATCGCCACCAACTGCGGCGCCAGAGAGGCTTGGCGGTCCAACACCACGCCCAGCGCACTCTCGGCGCCCCGGAGGTCCGCTTGGGCCCGGTCGATGCTCGACGCGCCGGACCCTGCGAAACCGACCACCAGTATCACGACCCCAACGATGGTCGCCGCCACCGCGCCGGGGCCGATCAGCAAGGGCTTCTTCAAGGAATCCGCACGGACCTGGGCCCGCTGCTGCTCCTCTGCCTGAGCCTGAGCCGCCTCGGCGCGCTGCCGGCCCAGCACCTCGATGGCCTGCTCCACCAACGCAGGGTCAAGGTCCATCTCATCGGCGACCGCGCGCACTTCATCGACCGTCGCCCGCTCCGACTCCGCCACCTGCGCATTGTGCAGGTCCTGGGCGATGCCGATAATGTCGTCGATGTCCTCATTGGCCACGGTGGCCCGCTGTCGTAGGCTCTCTCGAACGCTCACGCGACCCCCTTGAATCACCGTGCCAGGGGCGTATCTTCTTTTAGGGGGCAATGACTCACATGATGATGGTCCGAACACTCGCTGTGGCGCTGCTAGTGCTGCTCAGCGCAACAACCGCATCGGCCCGACGGTTCTCGTTGGCCGAGGTCAGCAATCCCCAGGCCGACCACTCGGGCTGGGTGACCGATCACGCAGACATCCTGAGCCCCGCCGCAGAAGCGAGACTAGAGGCCCAGTTCCAGGCCTTAAAAGACGATCTAGGCGCCGAGGTGGTGGTGGTGACCGTCCCGGACGTCGACGCCTCTACCCCCCGAGAGTTCATCACCAACCTCTTTAACCGATGGCGCATCGGGGATAAGACCGCCAACAATGGATTCCTCGTGCTCATGGTCGTCGACCAACGCCGGATCGAGATGGAGACCGGCTACGGCCTAGAGGGCGTGCTCACCGACACCTGGCTGGGTCGAGTTCGAACCAACCACATGGTTCCTGCGTTTAAAGCGGGAGACTATGGTGCGGGCATCGAGGCCGGTATGACGGCGATCGACGAACGCATGCGGGCCTACCCCACCGAAGTGCGCGAAGGCACCCGCCAAGAGATCCGCGTGGTTGGCGGCGTGGAGGACACCACCGGGCTGTCCGAAACCACGCTCGCCGTAGCGGGAGGCGGCCTCATGGGCGTGACCATATTGGGCATTGGAGGCGGCGCTCTCTTTATCCGTCGACGCCGGCGACGGTGCGACACATGCAAGACCCAGATGCGGCTGCTGTATGAAGACGAAGAGGATGAGCACCTCAACGCAGACCAAGAGCTCGAAGAAGCGATCGGCTCCCGCGAGTGGTCGGTCTACGTCTGCGAAACCTGCCCAGAGACCCGAACCTTCCACTCCAACAAGTGGTTGAGTGGCTACCGAGACTGCCATGCGTGTGGCGTGCGCAGCCTCAGCACCACGCGAACCGTGATCAAGCAGCCCACCACCAGTTGGTCGGGCCTCGCCCGCATCAACGTCAGGTGCGCGAACTGCGACTACCACGATGTATTCACTCGGGTGATCCCAAGGGAGAGTTCCAGCTCCAGCTCCGGTTGGGGCGGCGGCGGCGGAGGTGGAGGCGGCGGCAGCTTCGGGGGCGGTAGCGCCGGCGGCGGCGGCGGCGGGTCCAGCTGGTGACGTGGCGGCCGTGCTAGGAGCCTGTCGACGGAAGCGGGCGGAGGTCAGCATGTGGCGATGGATCGTGTGTGGCGTAGGACTCTTGGGCTGCACGGCCCCGTCCCTCCAGGTGGTGTCCGAGCCCCTCGCGGGCGGAGGTGCGGGCATTGCGGGCACGCCGGGACCGTTCGGTGTCGGTCGAACCTCGTGGAGAGGCCAGGTTCGGGTCACCGAATCCTCCATCTTTGAGGTGCACGTGCCCGTGCTCGCAGACGGCGAGCTCGCCGACGGCCCCTTCCCCGCTGTGCTCTTCGTGCACGGAGGCCTGGTCGGACCCGGGCGCTACCGGTGGTGGGCCGAGCATGTGGCCTCGCGAGGCTATGTGGTGGTCACCGCCACCCACCCATCGGACTTGGCGATCTTCGCCCAGGGCACCTCTGGAGAGGCCCTCGACGCCGTGCGCAACGCCTCCCAGAACGAGAACCACCCGCTCTTCGGCGCCGTCGACCCCCGCGCGCCCGCAGCGGTCACTGGCCACAGCCTCGGCGGCGTTGTAGCCGCGCGCGCGTTCGTCGAAAACCCACAAGATTTCTCGACTCTCGGCATTATCGCATCCTTTCCCGCTGGGTGGGATGACCTGTCCGAGCGCGCGGGCGACCCGGTCTTGTCCATCGTGGGTGCCAACGATGGCAGCGCCGACCTGCAGCGCGTTCGAGACGCGATTCTGGCCCAGCCCGATCCCCGCTTGTACGCCGTGGTGGACGGCTTCAACCACTATGACTGGGCCGACGACGTCAGCGCAGAGGAGCTGGCCAAAGATGGGGAGCGAGCCCGGCCCGTCGCCGAAGCCCGGACCGACGCCATGCGGGTGATGGATACCTGGCTGGACGGGTGGATGACCGCCGACGCGGAAGCGCAAGATCGATGGTTTAATAGCTCCTTCTCAGGCGTCGAGGTGACCCGATGATCTGGCTCATCGCCGCGACCGCCTTCGCCGACCCTATCGCCCAACGGAGCCCCGTGGCTGGGGATGTGGCGGTGGTCGTGGGCGCTCCCCACCAAGCCGTGGCCTGGCGTCGCGAGGGCAAGGATGGCGTTCGGCTCACCCTCTCAGCGGCCATCCGCGTTCCATCGGCCGCCACCGATCTCTCCATCGGCCTGTCGACCCGCAGGGGACCCGACAAGGGCTGGGGCTGGGCCACCGGCGTGTCCACCGGCCTCATCGCCACCCGAGGCCCATCGGTCGCCCTGTCCGCAGCACCCTGGATCCGCATCGAGCGCCGAGGCAACGTGCACGGAGGCGCACAGCTCGCCATCCCCTTGGCCGCCGAGCTGACCGACCGAATCCGTACGCCGGTGGTTGGCGAGACCTTCATTGGAAGCCAACGGGGCCGCGTGAGCGTGGTGGCTCTGGGCGGCGCAGGTTGGGCTTGGACCACCAAAACCGTCGCGGGGAGCCTGGTCGTGCACGGGACGGTTCAGCTCGGGATTCGGCTGGGAAAATAGGGCTTTTGGGCGAAACGATCTACGGGAGCACTCGGGCTGAATCGGCTCTCTAAATGAAATTGATTATCAATTTCATCTGGATCTCATCCGAGGGCTGCGCTAGCTCCCAAATGAAAATGATAATCGTTTTCAATGGCGGACCCATGCACAGCCTCTCTCTCTCCATCGCCGGCCTCGCCCTGCTGCTCGTCGGGTGTATCGAACCCCAGATCGAGGCCGAACGGACGCCTCAAAAGGTGGTAGAAAGCACAACTTCTACCGCTGCCGCTCCCCAGCGGTCCATCGCCGATCCCTCTCGCATGGTGTCGCTAGGCGCGGGAGTGACCGAGCTGGTCTACGCGCTGGGCCACGGCGATCAGCTCGTGGCCGTCGATGCCTCATCGCAGGTGCCTGCAGAGGCAAAAGCGAAGGCAACCCTTGGCTACTACCGACGGGTCGGAGCGGAAGGCATCTTGGCGCAGGCCCCCACCGCCATCCTCGCCAGCGAGGGAGCCGGTCCGCCCGCGTCGCTGGAACAGCTGCAGACGGCCGGCGTCGCCATTCACACCCTGCCAGCGGTGGTGAGCCTGGACGATGCTCGCTCGCGCATCCGAGCCCTTGGGGAGTTGCTCAACGAGGCCGACCGCGCCGAGCAGATCATCGGATCGGTCAACGCGGATCTCGCCGCCGTTCAAGCCGCCACGGCCGAGCGCCCGACCCCGTCCGTGCTGTTCATCTACGCCCGCGGCGGCGGCACGCTGATGGTGGCTGGCACGGAAACATCGGCCCAGACCATGATCGAGGCCTCGGGCGCCACCCTCGCCACGACCGGTCACGAGGGCTTTCGTCCCCTCACGTCCGAGGCCGTCGTGCAGGCCGCGCCCGACTGGGTCCTGCTGACCGCGGGCGGCATGGAGTCGATGGGTGGCATCGACGGTGTGTTGGCGGCACCGGGCCTGTCCGCCACGCCCGCGGGTCGGAAGCGCCAGGTCATCGCCATGGATGACAACCTGCTCTTGGACATGGGTCCCCGCACGGGCGAGGCCGTCCGGGCCCTGGCCCACAAGCTCCACGCGGACCTCGCGCTGTGAACGCCCGGCCCGCCATCGCTAAGACACCCCGCGCCTCCAGGCGGCCCGCCGTGATCGGGACGCTGCTCATTGCGGTGGTGATCGCCTCGCTGTTGGGACTGGGCGTGGGAGCCCTGCCGATCACCCCGTTCGATGCCGTTCGAACCGTATTGCACGGGCTCCTCCCGGGCGTCTCCGGCGTGGCAGAGCCGGCGATTGATGCGGTTATTTGGCACATTCGCCTGCCGCGCACCGCCCTGGGGCTCACGGTGGGTGCCGCCCTCGCCACCGCCGGAGCGCTCTTCCAAGGGCTCTTCCGCAACCCCCTCGCCGATCCCGGACTGCTGGGCATCACCCTGGGTGCTGCCGCCGCCGTCGCGCTGGCGGTGCTCGGATCGGGCGTGCTCGTCACGGCCATCGGCGGCCTCGACCCCATCGCGCTGGCGGGTGCCCAAGCGGTACGACCCTACGTGGTGCCCGTGGCAGCGTTCATCGGCAGCCTGGTCTCGGTCCTGGCGGTCGTGGCCCTATCCGGTGGCCTACGCCAGCTGGACGTGGCGACCTTGCTGCTCGGCGGCATCGCGATCAACGCCATCGCCGGCGCCATCACCGGCCTCTGCATCTTTCTGGCGGACGACGCCCAGCTACGCGACCTGACCTTCTGGTCGCTGGGTGGCTTGGGCGGCGCGACCTGGCCCGTGGTGATGGCGACCGTTCCACCCGTCGTGGTCGGCTTGTGCGCCGTGCCCTTCTTGGCCCGACGCCTGGACTGCCTGCAGCTCGGTGAGGCCGAAGCCGCGCACTTAGGGGTGCCCATCGAATCCACCAAGCGCTGGGTGGTGGGCGTCGGCGCCCTGCTGGTGGGCGTCTCGGTGGCAGCCGCGGGTGCTATCGGCTTTATCGGCCTGGTCGTACCGCACTTAGTTCGCCTATTCCTGGGACCTGGCCATCGCATGCTCTTGCCCGCATCCGCCTTGCTCGGCGCGGCGTTGGTCGTGCTGGCGGACGTGCTCGCGCGGACGGTGGTCGCCCCTGCGGAGCTGCCGATCGGCGTGCTCACCACCCTGTTGGGTGGCCCCTTCTTCTTGGGGCTGCTCATCGCCGATCGGCGCAGGCGGGGCACATGAGCGGCCTCACATGCGCCAACGTGAGCGTGCAGCTCGGACGCAGGCCTGTGCTGCACGGCGTGACCCTGACCGTGCGTCCGGGTGAGATCTTGGCGCTGGTCGGCCCCAACGGCGCCGGCAAGTCCACTTTGCTCCGCACCCTCGCGGGCGAGCTCATCCCGCACGCCGGCTCGGTGAACCTCGATGGCACCGCGCTAACACGGTGGGACCCCAGATCTCTGGCCCTGCGCCGAGCCGTTCTGCCCCAACGCCCACGTTTAGATGCGCCCTTCTGTGTGGCCGACGTCGTGCGCTTGGGCCGTCACCCTCATCGAAGCCGTCTGCATGTGGACGATGCGGCGGTGGAGCGCGCCCTGAGTCAGGTGGGCATGCTCGACCGAGCCGCCGACGCGTGGACCCGCCTATCGGGAGGAGAGCAGCAGCGCGTGGCGCT
>JBGCER010000154.1:0-3857 GCA_045106515.1 Myxococcota bacterium | reverse complement strand
GCCATGGCCTGCGCGTGGACGGACCCCGGACCGCCCATCCGGCTGGGCCCATGCGAAGACGACCGCCCCGGGTGTGGCACCCTCGATGCGTCGATCCTGCAACCCGGCACCCAGACCTTGGTGGTGGCCCGAGGTGGCGCCAGCCACACCTTGGAGATCGCCGTCGCCGACGCTCGCTGCGCGCCGCCACAGCCCTCGGACATGGGCCCCAGCACGCCACGTCGGGCGATGCAGCTCAATGACAACGGAAACCTGGAGCTGGTGCTCGCCCACCCGTCGCCGCCCCATGCCGAGGCCTGCATCGCCTTCCCCGAGAGCCAGCCCAATCGGGTGGCCAACCGCCTGATGGTCAGCGCCTGCGAGGGCGACCGCGCCCGGTGCGTGGAGGTGCCGCTAGACCTGGGCTCCACCTGGGCCGTCGGCAGCTACCCCATCGACATCGCCGTCGGGGACGCGCCCGTTCAGCGGCTCTCCCTGCATCTGCCGCCGCCGTGGTGGATCTTGATCCTGCTGGCGTCCTTCGGCTTCCTGTTGTCCACCGGCGGCACGCTGCTCGCCCAGTCTCACCTGGCCCGGGCGCGCTTCGCCCGAAAGCTTGAGGCCGCTCGCGGTCGACTGCGAAGCCAGGTCGAAGGCAATGAACCGCTGGTTGCTCGCGTCCGCGCCCTGCTCGGGTTCGCCCGCCGCCGCCTCTCCCAACCTGTGGGGTCTCTACGTCGATTGGTGGGCTTGCAGCACTTCGATCCCGCCCTCGACGAAGCCGATCAGCTGTTGATTCTGTCGGGTCGCAAAGCCGCACTCTGGCGCCGAGCCACCGCCCAGGGCCTGTCTCCCACCGCACGCATCCGGTTCAACAGCCTCTTGAGGCAGCTCGACCAAGAGATCCTCAGTCTGCGCCTACCGATGTCCCCCGACGCTTTTTCGGCAACGAAGCTCCCTTCCGAGCGCGCAGCGGAGGCCCTGCTCGACGATGTGGAGCTGAACTTCGCAGCGGACGTCCGCGGCAACCTCGACACCCTCGAGGTCAGCCTGCCCCCGCCGGTCGACGAAGATGAGGTCATCGAGCTGGCGCCGCTGCTGCACCGTACCCGCGCGGAAGAGCAAGCCAGACTCACGGCGTTGCAACTTCAAAATCCGCTCTCCCCTCTGGCGATGCGCGAGGTCGATTTGCGGCTCGACGTGCTGCGGAGCATCGAGGCCGCGCTGCAAGGCCTGGCCGAAGGCGACGCCCTCGCCGACGTGGGCTTGGTCAAACGCGCCCTGCGTCGGTGGCGCAACCGAGACCTGCGGGAGCCCCAGCCCGCCGACGTGCACCACGACCTGCTGCGCGCGCTACGATGGCTGCCCCATAACCACCGTGTCGAGCAGCGAATGCGCGCGCTCACCACGCCCGAAGCCCGAGCCACGGCCGCCCTGCACAACCCTCTGCTCGCCTTGGTGCAAGCCCCCACGGTCTGGTCCACCTTCCGCACCGTCTCCCTCAAGGTCGAAGTCGAAGACGAGAATGGCGAGGCCCACTGGCTCAACGACGCCTACCTGTGGCGCCGCCTGCTCTATGTGCAGTGGACCGTGCACTGCAAAAACGGCCCCGCCCCCGTGCAACCCGGCACGGCGGGTGAGGTCGAGATCACCGACAATGGCGCCACCATCTCATGGGTCGGCAGAGGCCCAGAGGCCGCGGTATTCGCCGTAAATGAAGCCACCCTTGAAGTGAGTGCGAAGGTGTCCGCGCCCACCCACGGCACCCCCGTCTGGTACGACGCGGCCTCGCTGGCCGTGCGCGTGGAGCGGTCTGAAGACGAGCGCTTCCTGCAGAGCCTGCAAGTCGATGGTGTGCGACGCCTCCTGCTCAATGTAGGGCTTCTGGTGGGCCTTATTGGCCTGCTGGCCTGGCAAGCGACCGAAGGACGGCAGGGGCTCCTACCCTACTTGTGGGCGTTCTTGCTGCCCTTTGGCGTAGACCTGGCCACGCTGGCCACACCACGATTGGGCCAGTTCGCCAGTGAGCTGTTCAACAAGGTGTACAAGGCGTAGCGCCGCCAACCGGCAGCGCCTTCCCCTACTTCTTGGTCGCCAGCAGCAGGCCATCGCCGATGGGCACCATGGACGCCGTGACCCGGGGGTCGTTGGCGAGCGCGAGCACAGAGGCCCGGATCGCCTGGGTGCTGTCGTCGGTCTCGGCAGGGTCGGCGACGCGGCCGCCCCACAGGGCGTTGTCGATCCCAATCACGCCGCCAGGGCGAAGCAGGTCCAGGCACCGGTCGACATAGGCGCCGTAGTTCTCTTTGTCGGCGTCGATGAACGCCAGGTCAAAGGTGCCGACCTGGCCGTCGGCGATGAGCGCGTCCAGGGTCTGAAGCGCCGGCGCGATCCGTAGGCTGATCTTGCTGGCAACACCGGCCGCGTCCCACGCTTCGCGGGCGAGCTGGGTCCACTCTTCACTCACATCGCAGCACACCATGTGGCCATCATCCGGCATGGCTAAGGCCACGGCGAGGGCGCTGTAGCCCGTAAACGTGCCCACTTCGATGGCGCGCTTCACACCGATGGTCTTGGTGAGCCAGCCCATAAAGGCGCCCTGCTCTGGCGAGATCTGCATCCGCGCCATGCCGACCTCGGCGAAGGTCCGCTCACGCAATGCGCGCAAAGAAGGCGCCTCTTTCACGATATTGCTGAGCAACCAGCTGTGCATGCCCTCGGGCATGTTCAAGGTCTTGGAGGACATCAGTACACATCCCGGTGGTAGCGATCATCGGTGATGAGCTTCTTGACGTAGGCCTTGGCCTGCGCCGCGTCCATGCCGCCGTGGGTCACAGCCACATCGCGCAGCGCCTCGTCGACGCCCGGTGCCATTCCGCTGGCATCGCCGCAGACAAAGATGTGAGCGCCACCCTCGATCCAGGTCCACAGCTCGCCGCCCGCCGCTCGGATCTTGTCTTGCACATACACCTTGTGCTCTTGGTCGCGGCTCCACGCGTAGTCGGCCTTGGTGAGCAGACCCGACGACTCCCAACTGGCGAGCTCATCCTTGTACAGGAAGTCGTGCGCCTCGTGCTGGTGACCAAAGAAGAGCCAATTACGACCCTTCGCGCTAGTCTTTTGCCGCTCCTGCAAGAAGGCCCGAAACGGAGCCAGACCCGTGCCCGGCCCGATCATGATGATGTCTGCATCGTCTGCGGGCAGGCGGAAATTGGGGTTAGCCACCAGGTACAGCGGCACAGGCTGGTCGGTGCATCGGTCGGCGAGCCATACGCTGGCCACGCCTTCGCACGGGCGGCCCACCCGCTCATAGCGCAGGGTCTCGACCAAGAAGTCCACCGTGGTCGAGCTGACCTTGGGGCTGCTGGTCACCGAGTACAGGCGAGGCGGGAGCGGACGGAGCAGGTCCACCAGCGTCTGCCCATCGAGCAGGGCGTCGTGGTCGCGCAGCACGTCGAGGACGAAGCGATCCTTGAGGTAGGCCGTCACCGCGGCCTCGCCTTGGGCCAGGGCCTCGGCACCAGGGCCACCGTCAGCCGCCACGCGACGCAGGAACTCGGGGGAGGTGTGCTGAAGGCAGCACCGGCGAGCCAGAACGCCACGAAGCGCCAGGGTGCGCCCATCTGCGGTGCGCACGCTGCTCTCGGCGTCCAAGCCGGACGCCTCCAAGATGCCGGCCACTTCCTCGGGAGGATTTGTGGGCAGCACGCCGAAGGAGTCTCCGCCTTGGAAGCTGATTCCCGAGTCGCCCAGGTCGATCACATAGTGCATGGTCTCTTTGGAAGAGCCCGCGCCGTTGAGCTTGCGCGCTTCGATGACCTTGGCCTCGTAGGGATTGTCGCGGCTCAAGGCTCCGGGCTTGGCGCCGACGGTGAGCG
>JBGCER010000153.1:0-10907 GCA_045106515.1 Myxococcota bacterium | reverse complement strand
GTAGGGCGTGGCTGGCTTGATGATAAAGCCGTACTGCTCAGCATTCTTGGCGACGATCGCCGCGGCGATGAGCTTAGGCGCATAGTTCGCGGTCTCTGACGGCAAGTGCCCGCCCTTCACCAACTTCCAGAAATCCGACGTGCCCGCCCGGCGCATGGCTCCACGGATACGACCCGGTCCGGCATTGTAGGCGCCCCAGGCCAGGTACCAGTTGCCCTTGAACATCTTGTGCAGGTCGCCCAGGTGGGCCACAGCGGCGTCGGTGGACTTGACGGGGTCGCGGCGGTCGTCGACCCACCAGTCCACCCGCAGCTTGTACATCCGACCGGTTGCAGGCATGAACTGCCACAGCCCGCCAGCACCGGCGTGGGACAGGGCGTGGGCGTTGAACCCCGACTCGATCATGGCGAGGTAGACCAAGTCTTTGGGCTGGCCTGCCGCTTCGAGCTTGGCTTCCATCATGGGTCGATAGATGGCGCTGCGGTCCAGGTAGCGCTGGAAATGCGGCCGCCCTTTGCCCGTGAAGTAGTTCACCCACCGACGCACGTGAGCATTGGTGGCGAGGGGGATGTCGTAGTCGTCGGGGTCGAGCTCGGACAGAACGACAGGGCCCGTCTTGGCGGGCTTGGCCGAAGCGACCTTCGACGACCCATCCGCCTTGTCGGCAGGTCCGTCCGCCCCGGCGGCGTCTTGGTCCCGCTTCTCTCGAGCTCGCTCCACGATGGCGCGCTTCATCTCGGGCGTGAGGATCTCGCCTTCGAGCCGCACCACCCACGCCCAGATGCCCTCTTGGGGGGCGTGCGTCGCCTCGCGGTCTTCGAGCGGCACCGCAGCCGGTTCGGCAGGCGCGGGGTCGTCGACCGGCAAGGTCTGAGATGACTCAACCGGAGGGACCGACGGATCATCATTGAGTTTGGAAGCCGCTGCTGGCGCACCCAGGGCGAGTGCGAGCGACAAGAGCAGGGATGGCATGGGGGGAGGCCGTGGCGGGATGATCTGGCGCGTAACCGATCTATCGACGTGTGGCGAGTCGAGCGCCTACCCCGGATCGCCCAGGCGTCGGCTCACTTCTTGAGTCGCACCACAGGCGCGTCGTCGTCCGACACCAGGGTCATGACCTTGTACACCGAGAAGGGGTGCGCGGTCGGGCCCGTAGACGGCATACTCGGGCCGCCCAAGGATGGGCCGCCGCCGGGTCCCGTCACGGTGGCACCCCAGCTTCCCCGTAGCCACACCCAGCACGAATCGGTTGACGAACACGTGTCTCTAAGCCGGTCTTTCAGCGAAATGCCCATGCGCGTATCATCGAGCTTGAGCAGCAGACCGGTGTCATCGGCGGTGCGACCGGGGGGAGCGAGCTGAGCCTTGGAGATGCCAAGCGGCCCGACGACCACCTGAATCGGCAGGTCGATGGTCTTGCCAGCGCCGTCTCCGTTCAACCAGGCGAGCAAGTCCGAGCTCGACGTAAGACTGGGTCCTGCAACCCAAAGCGGACTACTCGGTGGTTCAGGCGTCTTCATTTGAGGCTCCAGTTCAGCCGGTTTGGAAGGGACCACTTCGGCCTTCTTGCTACCACACGCCCCCACTCCGCCGGCCAGCAGCAGTGTGACGGCGACGAGCGTCAGCTTCACGCGCCGAACCGTTCGAGCCAAGACTGATACGCGGCGTACTCGGGATCGGTGGCTGTCTGCTCGGCCTTGGCTTCCTCGTCCTCTTGAACGTACTGAAAGGTCTCACTGGCGGCGTTGCCGTGCTCCCAGATCCAGGGCTTGTCGCCCTCGGTGCCGGACTTGATCTCTTCTTCGGTGCGCTTGTCGTCGAAGGCCTGCTGGATCATCTGCTCGCCCTTGGCGGACAGTCGCAGTCCCGATGAGATCGCCGACTTGACGTCTTCGGTGTTGCCGGTGACCGATGAGCGCACGTTGAGCTTGGTTCGGTCTTCGTCGTAGGCGAAGTGGTCTTCCCACAAACACGAGGTGGGAGACGTGGGCCATGGGTCGCAGACCGCCAAGTCGGAGTCCGAGTCGCTGGACACATTGCCCAGAATCAAGAAGGCGTGGTCCAACCCGCTCTTGTCGCACATGTTGACCGTGTCTTCGCCCATCTGCATGCGCAAGAAGTCGTAGGCGATCGTGGCGTGCTCACCGCAGTTGCCGCCCTGCGCCAGTTCTGCCATGGCTGCGGTCAGCGCTTCTGGGTTCTTGTCGGCGAGATCGGCCACGCTGGAGTCGAGCTCCCAGCATTCCATGTCGCGCATGGCGGCCATGCGGAAGTAGGAGTTGAAGTTGGTGTCCCGCAGCGCTTCAAGCTGGTTGCCCGCACCGTGGGGCAAGACGCCCTTGGTGTGATCGATACCAGCCCGTGCATAAGTGAGGCGGGTCATGGCCTGTGCCGTGACTTCCTTCTCAGGAGCATCCGCAGGGCCCAAAGAGCGACGACGAGAGCGTCCAGGCATTAAAAACTCCAAATCCAAACGCGAGGAGGGCGCTGTGTGGACCCGCACTATAACCGATCTACATGCTCTGGACTCTTCTCGTCGCTCTCGCACCTGCTGGTCCTGTTGATCTTTGGGTTGCAATACCTAAATCCGCCGGCACCACCTCGGACATCTCTTTTGCAGGACCCGAAGCACAGTGTGCGGTTTTGCCCACCCGTCTTCGCTGTACCGCCAGCGGCGCCATCACCTTTGAATGGGTGGGAGACGCGCAGTTCAGCTGGGGCCCGCCCGCCGTCGTGCAGCCCGGGGAGGCCTCAACCGTTTGGGTGCTTTCTACGCCGGGTTCTCAGCCTTCCCTAGAGGGCTTGCTCACCCAGATTGCAGCGGTCGAGCACGCGTCCAACCAAGACATCGACCGCCTACGTCGGGCGACGGTCTTCACCTCGGACTGGACACCGCCCTGGCCCACCCGCAGTGCGCTGGATGCTCACCTGGCCTTGCTCAGCCACCCAGACAAACGCGTCCGTCGTGAGGTCGTCGAGTCGTTCCACCCATGGGTCGCCGGCACACCTTTTGACCCCCTGCCCGTGCAGGCCCCGAGTGTCCTAGATGGCCAGACGCTCGCCACACTGGCCCGAGACCCGGACCCGGGCGTGCGGCGTAGGGTGGCGCGCATGATCCGCACCCTGCGACCCGCGATCGATCCAGAGGAGGCCGCGCCCATCCTCGAGACCCTCTTGAGCGACGCCCACCCCGGGGTCCGGCGCGCCAGCGTCGCAGCCGTCCCAGAAGCGGTCGACCGAGCCCTACTCACCCCGCGACGCGCGTGGGACGTGCTCGTCGCCACAGTCCAACAGCCCCGCCCCGCCGGGCGCGCAGCGTGCAATGGGGTGGCCAAGATGGCCACACGCCTCGACGATTCGATCACCGACGAAGACGTGCTGGTGGCGTTCGAGGCCATCTTGTCGAAACACCCCGAGAGGGCCTGGGGGGTGTGGATCGCCTACAAGAATCGCCTCCCAGTTCGAAAAGAATGGATGAAGCTACTTATCCACGACACGCTTGGCATGGAGCCTGCCCTGGTACAACACTGGGACAGCGTCGATCCCCAGGCCCTGCGCACCCTCGTCGACGCGTGGACGCCGACCCAGTTCGCGGAACGGAAGCAACTGATGAATCGGTGGTTACACAACGCGACTGACAGCCTGTCAGACCCTTCATCGGCGCCCGAAGCGCCCTGACACAATGTCGCAACCTGTGCGATCGATCCCATGCTGGCGGGCTCGCTGGTGTGGTCCAGGCCTTGCAGGGTACACAGCGACGCCGTGACCTTTGGAGTTTCCCTTGACCCGCTGGCTGGTCCCAATTCTGCTCTTCCTCGTAGTCACCCTGCTCGCCGTTGGGCTGGGCTGGGGCGCAAACTATGGGCTTGGAAGCGCCATTGCCTTGGGCGATGGCGAAACCCTCGACCGGGTGCGCATCGGTGCTGGCGGCGCAGATCCTGCGACCGCAGCTCCCGACAGCGGCGCAGCCGTGGCCGCCGTCGAGGCCGCGCCCACGCCTCGTGGACTCACGCGCCGCCAATACATCGACGCCATCCTCGCTCGAAATATCTTCGATAGCACCAATATCGGCAATCCCGGCGACGATAGCGACAACCCCTGTGAAGGCGAGGACTGCGAATACGCCAACTCCGACCTTCCCGTCCGGCTCATCGCCACGGCCGTCGCCACTCAAGCCATGCTGAGCGCCGCGCTCATCGAAGAAGAAAACTCCAAGGACTACGCTGGATATGGCGTAGGGGACAAGCTCCTCGACTCCACGATCCTGGCCATCGAGTGGGACCGGGTGATCGTCAAGCGCGCAGATGGCGCGGAAGAAGTCATCCTCGCCCGCGAAGAGTCCGGCTCGACCAAGTCGTCGTCACCGGTGTCCAGCGGCAATGCCACCGATGACGGCATCGTCAAAGAAGACGATGAAAACTACACAATCTCTCGCGAGCTTGTGGACAGCACCCTGGCTGACCTGGACTCGGTCAGCAAGATGGCCCGCGCCCGACCCCACAAAGACTCTGATGGCAAGACCGACGGCTTCCGCTTGTCGGGCGTGCGCCGCAACCAGATGCTCTACAAGATCGGAATCCGCTCTGGTGACGTTGTACACAGCGTCAACGGCCAGCCCCTGACGTCCATGCAAGAGGCGATGGGCGCCTGGCAGGGCATGCAAAACGGCTCTGGTTTCTCGTTCGACATCACGCGACGAGGCCAGAAAAAGACCATGAACTACACGATCAAGTGATCGCCACTTTCGAACCTTTGACACGGACTATCGCTCGATGAGCCTCTCACGAACGACCCTATCGCTCCCCTGGCTGGCCCTCGCGGTCACGGCCTTCGCGCTGATGTTCTCCATGACTCAGCCCGAGGCGGCCCACGCCCAGGAGACTCCCAGCTCAAGCGATCGCCAAAAGCCGCCTGAGACCTTGAATCGTGGCACGAATATCAAGATCAACTTCTTCAATGAAGACATGGAGAAGGTGGTCAAGTTCTTCATGGACCTGCGCGGTGAAAACTACATCATCGGCGATAGCCAGGCCTTCAAAGAGAAGATCACCATCGTCTCCCAGGAGCCCGTGTCCCGCGCGGCCGGCTGGCAGGCGTTCTTATCAGCGCTGGAAGTGAGCAACTACACGCTGGTTCGCACCGGTCGCTACTACAAGATCATCAAGGCCACCGAGGCGGTACAAGCGCCGCTTCCCGTGCGGTCCGGAGAGGGCGACGGCATCCCCTACACCGACCAAGTGATCACTCAGCTGCTCCCGTTGGACAGCATCAACGTGTCGGATGTGCAGAGCGTAGTCAACGCGCTCAAGAGCCGAAACGGCAATATTATTGCCTACAATCCGACCAACACGCTCATCATCACCGACCACGCGTACAACGTCCGCAAGATCTGGGAAGTGGTGAACGAGCTCGACGTGGGCTCGCCCAAGTCCAAGATGGAGATCATCAAGCTGCGCTTCGCCGACGCGACCGAAGTCCAGTCTCTCATCGAGCAGCTCTACGGGGTGGGCGCCGCGTCCGCCACCGCCGATTCCGGCGCCGCAGCCAGCACGTCCCGCCGTCGCCGGCGTCGCCGCAATGATGAGACGCCCGCCGCCCCCACAGGCCCGGTCAGCGCGGGCAAGGCCGCCAAGTACATCGACAAGGTCATGTCGGACCAGCGCACCAATAGCCTCATCGTCCTGGCCAATGAAGAGGGCATGCAGGCGGTGTACGACCTGCTCGACAAGATCGACGTGGACGACACCGACAATAGCCGCTCCCAGATTCACGTCGTTCGCCTAGAGCAAGCCAAGGCCCAAGATGTGGTCGACGTGCTCTCTCGCTTGTCCGAAGGCGGCGGCGGCAGCAGCGCTAGCTCAAGCCGAACCCGCACCACGGCTCGCACCCCCACCGCTCGGACCGGCGCTGCCGCGCGAACCGGCGCCGCAGCCGCTGGCGAAGGCGAGTCCTACGGCGCCATCGCGGCCTTCGACTCGGGCATGCGCATCGCCCACGATGAGGCGACCAATAGTTTGGTCATCATCGCCTCTCCCGAGGACTACAAGGTCGTCAAGAAGGTCATCGACGAGCTCGACCGCGTGCGCAAGCAGGTCTTTGTCGACGCGGTCATCCTCGAGATCAGCTCCGATGACAACATGGACTTCGGCATGGGACTGCACGCTCCGCAAGTGCAGGGCGGCGTCGACGACTTCGACGCAGCAACCGACGCTTATGGCGTTCTGTCCGGAACTCTCGGACAGAGCTCGGCGCTCGGCCTGACCCAAGACCTGCTGTCCGGCTTGGCGCTTGGCGTCTTCGGTCCCTCCATCGAGATCCCCCAGGCCACCGGCGATAACCTGTCGATTCCCGCCTTTGGCGTCGTCCTCCAGGCCATCAAGACCTACTCGGGCGCCGAGGTCGTGAGTAATCCGAACCTGCTCACGCTCGACAATGCCGAAGCCAAGATCGTGGTCGGTCGCAAGGTCCCGTTCCCGACCAACACCTCGTTCAACAACCTGGGCCAGCCCATCGTCACCTTCACGCGTGAAGACGTGGCCGTGGCGCTGGAACTCACGCCACGGATCAATTCCGAGAACTACGTCACCCTCGACGTGCGCGTCGAGGTCTCCGAGGTCGAGCCCAGCGATAGCGACCTGGACCCGCTGCTCTCCGGCGGTCCCGTGACCTCCAAGCGCGAAGTCGAGACCACCGCCTTGGTCAAGGACAACCAGACGGTCGTGCTCGGCGGCTTGGTCGGCACCACAGAAACCGAAGTCGAGACCAAGGTGCCGATCTTGGGAGATGTGCCGCTTCTCGGCGCCCTCTTTCGCGGACGTCGCATCGAGTCCCGCAAGTCCAACCTGGTCGTGTTCCTGACCCCTCACATCGTCGAGGACAGCGAGGACATGATCGAGATCATGCGAGTCAAAGAAGCCCAATTCCGCGAGTTCCGTCGCCGCTTCTACGGCAAGTCTCGCGAGCAGGCCTTCGAGCAGATTCAGGACCTGTTGGCGTACAGCATGAACACCGTGGACCGCGAGTCCTACTACCGGGGCAATGAGCCCGCTACGACCAATGACACCGTGCTCGGCGCAGAAGGCGCAGACTCCGGCTCGTCCACCGAGTTTGGCCGTGACGAAGGCTACAGGCCCCTCGGCATGCCCCAGCCCGTCGAGGACGTCGAGGACGTCCTCGAAGACGCGCCCACCCCCGAGGTGCCGTAGTCATGGGAATTCGCCGCCAGACTCCAACGCCGCACGCCCAGGGCGAGCAAGCCGGTTTCGACCCGGTGATCGCCGTTCTTCAGGCGGCCCGTGAGCCCGGAAACTCAGTGCGCTCCGTCGCTCGCTCGCGGCCCGATCTCGACCACACAGCGCTGGCCTTCGCCTTGTCGGACCTGTCTGGACTGCCGGTCGTCGAAGAGTTCGATGTGGAGCGGGTGGAGCCCCAGAGCATTCGGCCGGTTCCGCTGAACATGGCGCGGGAACACGGCATCTTGCCGCTGTACACCGACGACGACGGTCGCCTTGTGGTCGCCGTGGGCGACTTGGCGGCCTTGCCCCGACTCGACGACCTGCGCACCTTGCTCGATGTGCCGCTTCGTCCAGTGCTCATGCCCATCAAGCTCCTGGATGAGGGCATCAACAAGTCGTGGGACCGCGCGGCCCAAGACGCCCACTCGGTTCTCGCCGAGACCGACGATGAAGACGAAGACGAGGGCGATCTCTTCCTCGACGACGCCGACCTACTCGATGATCCGAACGAAGCGCCCATCATTCGCTTCGTCAACGCCTTGCTGACCCAGGCCATCAAAGAGCGCGCGTCCGACATTCACATCGAGCCCTTCGAAAAGAACATGATGGTCCGGTTCCGCGTCGACGGCGTGCTGCACCAGACCATCGAGCCGCCCTACAAATTCAAAGACAGCATCGTGGCCCGCATCAAGATCATGGCGGGCCTGAATATCGCCGAGAAGCGGCTGCCCCAAGATGGGCGTATCCGGCGCCGAATGGGCGGCCGAGAGATCGACCTTCGCGTCTCCACCGTCCCGGTTCGCCACGGCGAGCGCGTGGTCATGCGTATCCTCGAAAAGGGCGAGGTCTTCAACCTCGACCGCATCGGCATGTCGGCTCCGGTCCTCAATGGGTGGCGGGACCGCATCGCCAAGCCCAATGGCATCTTGTTGGTGTGTGGGCCCACGGGCTCCGGAAAGTCGTCCACGTTGTTCTCGTCTTTGGCCGAGATCAACAGTCCCGACAAGAACATCCTCACCATCGAAGATCCCATTGAGTACGAGCTCAACGGGCTCGGCCAGGTGCAGGTGAACCACAAGATCGACCTGACCTTCGCCAGCGCACTGCGCTCCTTCTTGCGACAAGACCCCGACGTCATCCTCGTGGGCGAGATCCGTGACCAAGAGACGGCGGCCAACGCCGTACAAGCCTCGCTGACCGGTCACCTTGTGCTCTCCACCATTCACACCAATGACGCCGCCGGCGCGTTCACCCGACTGGTGGACATGGGCATCGAGCCCTTCTTGGTGTCTGACCAGCTCCTAGGTGTGTTGGCTCAGCGGCTGGTTCGTCGCCTGTGCCCACACTGTAAAGTGCCGTATCAACCTACAGATGTTGAGCTCGCCGAGCTCGGTATCACCGTGGCCGAGATCGGCGATCGACAAGCCTACAAGCCTGTGGGCTGCGACCAGTGCAATGGTCTGGGCTATCGCGGTCGCTGCGGCATTTTCGAGTTCCTCGACGCCACCGACTCGGTCAAAGATGCCGTGGCTCACGGCGGCAATAGCGCCCGCATCAAGGAAGCGGGTGCCGCAGATGGCATGCTCACCCTGCGAGACGATGGCATCGCCAAAGTCTTCCAAGGAACCACCTCTGTCGAAGAGATCGTGCGTGTGACGCGCGAGAACTCGAGCGAGTAGGGGGAGCACCGTGGCCGTCTATGAATACCGAGGGTTCGACAAGGCCGGCAAGGCCGTCAACGGCATCATCGACGCCGACAATTCCAAGGTCGCGCGGTCCCGGCTGCGCAAGCAGGCGGTCTACCCGACGGACATCACGCTGCAAAAGAAGGGAGCGGTGCGCGGCTCCGGCCTCGACGTGCAGATCGACTTGTCCCAGTATCTGCAGTTCGTCACCGGCCGAGACATCTCGATCCTGACTCGGCAAATGTCAACCTTGCTCGGCGCATCTGTGCCCATGGGCGAGACGTTGAGCGCCCTGGTCGATCAGACCGAAAAGCAGAAGCTCAAGATCGTGCTGTCCGAGATCAAAGAGCGGGTGAACGAAGGCAGTCCCCTCGCCGAGTCTCTGGGCAAACACCCCCGATACTTCAATGACCTCTTCGTGCAGATGGTGCGCGCGGGCGAGCGTTCCGGAGCTCTATCAGGCGTTTTGGACCGACTCGCCAACTTCAACGAGGCCCAGGTCAAGCTGCAGGGCAAGGTCCAGGGCGCCATGCTCTACCCGATCCTCATGGCCATCATCGGCGTGGGCATCCTGACGGGCCTATTCATCTTCATTGTGCCCAAGATGAAAGACCTGCTCGAAAGCGTCAACAGCGGGGATTCTGGCTTGCCCATCCCCACGCAGATCGTCTTCCTCATCGGCGACAGCCTCACCAGCGGCTTGGCGTGCGTGGTCGGCGTCTTCGCCATCATCGGCTTCTTCCTGTTCCGTTACTGGATCCGACGAAGCGGAAAGCGCAGGTGGAATGCCTTCCTTTTGAAATTGCCTCTCATCGGCAAACTCAACCGCATGATCGCGGTCAGCCGCTTCTGCCGCACCCTGGCCACCTTGCTCACCTCCGGCGTGCCCATCCTTGGTGCTCTTGAAATCGTGAAGAACGTGGTTGGTAACCTCGTCATTCAGGAGGCTGTCGAAGATGCAGCCAAGAACATCAAAGAGGGACAATCCATTGCAGCACCTCTCAAAAAATCTGGGCAATTCCCGGCTATGGTCATTCATATGATCGCCATTGGTGAACGCACCGGCGAGCTCGAAACCATGCTCGTCAACGTCGCAGATGCCTACGAGTCCCAGGTGGACAGCACCATCGAAGGCCTGACCGGCCTGCTGGGACCTCTCATGATCGTGGCCATGGGTGGCGCCGTCTTCTTCGTCGCCCTCGGCCTACTTCTTCCCCTCGCCAACCTGACCCAGAACTTCTGACCCGGAGGACCCATGCGTTCCCTCAATCCCGATGTCCTGCGCGAAGCCCTCGCTAGCGCCAAGTCCAAGCGCCGTAGCCGCCGCGGCATGAACTTGGTCGAGATCATGATCGTTATCGCGATCATCGTCATCTTGATCTCGGTCTTGTCCGTCGCCGCAATCCAGGCGTTCGAAGCCAGTAAGGTCAGCACTACGCGGCTTCAGGTCAACGAGATGGGCAAGATGATCATGAACGAGACCATGCTCGTCGGCAGCAAGGTCCCCAGCAACCTTAGTGAGGTTGAAGGCGTCAAAGAGTCGATGCTGGTCGATGGCTGGGGCCGTGAGCTCGAGTACATCACGCCCGGTCCCGACGGCTCGGCCTTCGACATCATCAGCCTAGGCCGCGATGGCGCCGAAGGTGGCTCCGGCCGCGACGGCGACATCAAGTTCTCGGACCTCTAGGACACCATGCGCACCGCCCTCCACCACCCCCATGCCCATCCTGTCAGGCGCGACCCCGTCGCGGCTCGTCGGACACGCCGGAACCGGCAGGGCATGAACCTGGTGGAGATCATGATCGTCATCGCGATCATGGTGGCCTTGGTCGCCATTGCCATCCCCGTCGTGGGGTGGGCGCTGCAGCTCAACCACAACGACTCAGCCAGCACCCTGGCCGCGGCGCACGAGCGCCTCAACGCCGCAGCCATCATCCGAAACCTGACCCTCCGCGTCGCCCACCACCTGGAAGCTCGGCACTACCAG
>JBGCER010000152.1:0-3078 GCA_045106515.1 Myxococcota bacterium | reverse complement strand
ACCCAAGCCGATCCAGCGCCGCTTGGTTGGCGTCGACGAACTTCGCGGTCGTCCAGTCGGACGTGAGGATGAGGTCGCCCGCGCGTTCGAGCACGGCCTCGTAGGCTCGGCGCCGGGTTGGGTCCCAGTCGTTGGGCGCGTCCGACGACGCGTAGATAGGAACCATTTACACCCTCACTGGCGGATTGTGCCAGTGAGAGGGCGTCGCCGTCCAATCTGCGATGGGCCGATGCGCCGCGTGCACAGGAAGGTCCCACGGATCCTCCAGTGCAGGCACAAACGGCAGATTGACCTGACGGTCGGGCGTCCGACCTTCATCGGTCGCTGGAGGCGTCTTCGATCGCCCCCGCCTCCATCAACTCTCTTGGGCGGCCTTGTGCTTCTGGGCATTGCGCTTGGCCCGCTTTGTCTTCTTGGGCGGCTTCATCTTTAGCGGCAACGCTGCGGCCCAGGCCAGGGATTCTGCGGCGAGCCCTGCGAGCACGTCCGGCGGGGTATTCGGATCGACCTGGATGTAGTCGGGCCACTGCTTGTCGGGGGCGAGGGTGAACACGCCCATGCCGTCTTGGCTCGATAGTTCAATGACGCGCTCGGGCCCAACCCGGGCGACTACGGTGTTCTCGAACGTTCCAAAGAACATCTGCCGGTTCACGAACGCGCATGGCGAACCGAACATGGTCTTGTGCTGCACGCGCTCATCGGTGGGAACAGCGGCTTCAAAGGCGGCGAGGGGGGTAGGCATGGCTCAACTCCGTGCGCGCCCCTATCCGGCTGGGTGCCGCGTGGGTGTGCGGGTGCAGGCTCGGTCGGTCGGAGCCGGCCGCCTACCGTCCCCACCGCAGAATGCTACTGGAGAAGGTGACGCCGCTGCCGCCGCTGTACATGGCGATCAGATCGCCTTCGACGAGCAGGCCTTCGCGCTCGGCGGTGGCCATGACCAGGGGCAAGTTCGCCGCGGCCACGCTGGCAGCCCAGGGGAAGGTGTCGACGCTCTTGGCATGCTCCAGTCCGAGCACGTCTTGGGTGACGCTGCGAAACCAGGCGCTGGCTTGGTGGCTGGCGTAAAAGTCGATGTCACACGCCTTCAGTCCAGCTGCCTTGAGTGCAGGTTGAACAACGGCAATCCCCAGGTCTGCCACGCCTTCTAGCATGCGTCGTGAGCGATCTTTGTCATTGAGGTAGGCGTAGATGTCCCCGTCTGTCCAGTGCCCGGCCGTATTGCCCACGACAACACCCCCGGACAAGCTGCTGTCGGTGCGGTGCACATCCGCGATCAGGCCGCCCCGTTCGCCGAGGGCCACGACCTGGGCCGTAGCGGCGTCGCCGCACCAGGGTGCGTACGGTGCGTCTTCGGGGTTGAGCCAGGAAAAAAGAGCGCTCTGAACGAGGAGGCCCTTCTTGTACCGCCCCCCCTGAAGGAGCTGGTCCGCCAAGTGCAGCTGGAGCTGGAAGGCGTTGCACACCCCGTCAACCGAGATCGATAGACAGGCCTTGGGCAGCCCGAGTCGCTCATGGACCAGACACGCGTTGGGGTGCACTAGGAAGTCGCCGGTGGTTCCATAGTGGAGGATAAAGTCGATTTCTGCCACATCGACTCCGGCGCGGTCTAGGGCGTCGCGGGCGGCTTGCTCTTCCAGAGCGCTGGGAGGCGTGTCTTTGGGCAGCACATGGCGTTTCACCGAACCGCAGAAGGGGTCTTGGGCGACCTCGGCCATGGCCATGCGCACCTTGTGAACCGCGGGTGTGTCCGCCGGCGGCATGGGGATCTCTGCGCCACGCCGACGACCTGCCATCCACTTATCTGTGAGTTCTGGACTCCAGAAATCATTGGTTCGAACGATAGGTGGCATGGCCACGCCGATGGACTGAATGGCGACAGATGGGCTCATGAGGGGACCTCCGATAGGCCTTCGCCCAGGCTGGCCAGGCGGCCGCCCTTGGGCATGGAGAGGGTGGGATCGACGTTCAAGACGACCACGAGCGGTCCGCCTGGATCGGCGATGAGGTCGGCGTGTGCAGCGAGCTCATCCAACGTGGACAGTTCGATGGCGGTCACGCCCAGGGATGTGGCGGCGCTCGCGAGGTCGACGTCGCCGTGGTCGAATGCATGGCTTCGGCCGAAGAGGCCCTCCTGCCCGTGAACCACCATTCCCAAGCGGCGATCATTGAACACGAACCACCGGATCGGTAGGCCGACTTGAGCGGCCGTCGACAGCTCTCCCAGGTGCATCAGCAGCCCCCCATCGCCGCAAAGGCACGCGACGGTGCGCGCTGGAGCCGCCAGAGCCAGCCCGAGGGCCCCACAAACACCGGCTCCCATGGAGCCCAGGCCCAATAGGGCGTACCAGCTGTCCGGTAGATCGAGGTGCAGGTATTGCATGGCGAAAAACGTGTGTTCGCCGCTATCGACTGCAAAGATCGTATCGACAGGCAGCAGGTCCTGGATCCTCTGCACGGCTTCGGCCGGGTGAATCCCAGAACCGCCACCGGCCGCCAGGGGGAGCCGTTCGAGGCGGGTGGCGACGTTGGACGGGCGCCGTTGGGCCAGCTGCTGAACGAGGTCGCGCACGACGGGGCCGACCGGGGCGCGTACGGCCCACTCGACGGCGTAGCCGCGGGCGAGTGCGTCGGTGTCGGGGTGCACTTGAATCAGTGGGCCTTCTTTGCCCAGTTTAGGATTGAAGCCGCCGCTGGCCAGCTCACCCAGGTCCGTGCCCAATGCGAGAACGCAATCGGCGGTTTGGGTGAGGGCGCGGATTGCGCTGGGGTGTGCGCCAACGCCGAAGACGCCCAAGGCGAGAGGGTGAGAATCGGGGAACAGGCCCCTCGCATGTGGGGTCGTGGCCACCGGCGCGTCCAGGCGCTCGGCGAGTCGAACGATGCTGAGCGACTCGCCTCGAGCGGCAGCGCCGATGAGGAGGTGGGGTCTGCGGCTCGGCCTTCGGTGAGCCACACGATGGCTTTTTCGATGTTGATAGGAACGCCTTGAAGTCTGAGCTGGGTCAGCGCCAGACGAACATCTCGAACGGCGTCCTCTTTGACTCCTGTGCCTGATAATGATTGAAAATAAGTGAGGTG
>JBGCER010000151.1:0-4056 GCA_045106515.1 Myxococcota bacterium | reverse complement strand
GGCCCCTGCGACATCATCGCCACAACCAACCGCGAGGAGACTGGCCGCCAGGGCCGCAACGACACGGGGCCTACGCTCTTTCATCGATATCGTTCGCACCATTGGCCGGTACGAGTCGTCCGGCTCGTTGGATCGATCGGGACTCGGCCGGCTCAGCGCGTTCGCCAGCTGACGGGCCGATACGTCACCAGTCGTCGCATCTGCAGCATCTGTAGCGCGTTGCCGTCGAACAGGTTTGGAATTGCCCCGAAAAAATGGACGGTTGTCAGGCTGCGGCTGCGTCTAACTTGGCGAAATGAAGTGGAAAAAGCAGGGGGCGGAGGAATGCGGCGGGCTGCCTGCGAGCGCGGTCGTTGCGCAGCGGTTCACCGGCGGGATGTGAATTGGGGGTGAGCTCTGGGAGAGCGTAGCCATAGGAAGCGAAAGGCGGGCTCACGCGCGCACTGACGAATGTGGTGCCCGATGCTCGGGCTACGCATTGCTGCTGGGAAATGCAGCCTGGCGATCGCGTGCTGCTCTGCACAAAGGGCGTGCACGAACCTCTGAGCCACGCACGGCTTCAGGAGATACTCAGCGTCCGTGGTCCGCCGTGGCGGTTGACTTCCAATCTTCTGGACTGTCTTGCCGGGGCTGTTGAGCTGCGGTGGGACGCTGGCTTCGTGGTGGTGGACGCCCTCGCGCCTCGGTCGTAAGGCTCGGAACCGGGAGCTGCATGCGTCACGGACGACCGCCGTTGACCTTGGTGCAACGGGTCTCCATCATCGCCGCATGGTTCGTCGCGCGACGGGATTGGCACTACTCGCACTTGTCCTCGGCTGCCGGTCGTCATCCGAAGCCGACTCCGCGTTGAGCCAGTCGGGCGCGGCGGGGCAGAGTCCAGAATCCGGACCGAAGGAGGAGGCATTCTGGAACTGGTTTGTCGAGAACGAGGAACGCCTTCGAAAGGCAGTCGCCGCCGATGCACGCGCGGTTCTCGAGAACGACCCGATGGGCGCCGAGCTGCAGAAGGTCCACCCCGCGTTGCTCTTTGAGCTGTCGGTAACCCGAGATCAAAGCAAGCAGGAACTCACCATCACCGCGGACGGAAATCGGGATGCGTTTCCCGCTGTGGAGGCTCTCGTCCGGGCCGCACCTTCCCTCGAACATTGGCAGGTCCTTGCCTTCAGACAACCTTCGCCGGATCTCGACTTCGAAATCGGGATGGGAGACCTCGTCTTGAGCCCCCAGACTACCCTCTACCGCTCGGTCCCGGAGGGGTCGAGGCTCGGCATCACGATCTACCTGCCGGGAGACTTGAGCGAGCAGGACACCGCGAAGGTGGCGTCGAGCATCCTGCTTGATCACGTCCTGGGGGAGTACGATGTCGAGACGCTGGTGGGGTCAATCGAGTGGGCAGCGCTTCCTCAGGACCACAGCGGGCTCATTCCGCTGGCCAACCTCCGAGACGAAGTTGCGCAACTGAAGCGCTGAGTGTCGACCATCCATCGTTTGTTGAGAGGGCACTCGCTCGAGGGCGACCTGGATGTTGGGTTGATCTCGCGACGCCGTAGTCATCCGGACGGGCTGCGGGTGGAGTCATTGGTCCGCTCTCCCACAAGCATCGTGTGCGGCGTCGGGCACCCGCTGTACGGAAGCGAGACGGTCGACATGGCGATTCAGATGGTCGGCGAGGGGTCCCTCCTCGGAGTCTTTCCCGACGTCATGATCCGTTGCCAGATCAACCACGGCGAGCTGCACCGCATCCCATCCTCCGACCCGCTGCCCGAGCCGGAGCTCGTCGCGGTGACGCGCCCGAGCAGCGCATCCCATCCCGCCGCCGAGGCCTTGCTGAGCGTGCTGGAGCCGGCACTCGAAGAAAGCCTCGAGGCGCACTGCGCCACATGAGAATGCAGCTGGGCTGCCTAAAAGTAGTAGCGAATCTTGAAGGAGAAGTCGCCGTGGGCCAGATCAGGGTAGATCAGGTACGGCGACCAAGACCCTTCGAACATCGTGTCGATCGGTGCTTTCTTCCAGTGCACGCCCAGGCCGAGGATCGGCGCCCGGATGAACATCGCCGCCCCGCCATCGCCGCAGCGACCTCGACCCCGCCTTCGGCCGCGCTCGTCGTAGTCGTAGTAGTCGTCGCGGTAGTAGCAGCGGTTGGCCCAGAACATCATCCCGACTCCGAGGCCCACGTACGGCAGGAACTCCGCCACGGGACCGCTCGCCAGGACCCCGGGGTGCCACAGGTAGTCGATACCCAGCCGGCCATCCCCGTGGTGCAGCGGTGCCCAGCCCAGATCTCCCTGCAGCGCGTGGTTGGGCGACAAGAATCCTTTGACGGACAAGCCCATCGGGTCGCCCAGGCTGAGGCCCACCCCGAGGTTTCCGCCGCCGCCACTGCTGAGCTTTTTCCCCGGGCTGGGGGCCGCTTCCGCGTCACCGCCCGCGAGACAGAGTCCGAGACTGACCAATGAAATGAAGGCGAAACGTCTCATGCGCATACTTTCCGGTTGTTGGATCCGCCCCCGGTGGAGCGGCAGGTGAACGACTCGCTCGCGTACTCGCCGCAATAGCCGTCCGGATCGTCCTCCGCTTCGTCGACGCCCTCGCAGCTCAGGAAACACATCATGACGCCCGTCGACTCGAACGGAGCGCAGACCTGGGGCCGTCCGTCGCATTCCCCCTGTGCCGCGCAGCAGTCCGCATCCACCGAGCAGGTATGTGTGCAGTAGCCACCGGGCACCCGGTCCAGGCACTCCACCTCCCCCTGAATCTCCTCGGGGTCGGCGTTGGCGTAGCAGTCGTCCGGGAGGCTGCAGGCGGCGCCGGCCGAAGCGTCCGTTTCGCCGCCATCGTCTCCGCACGCGACCGAGCACAGGTACCCCAGAAGCAGCGCGGTCGCCACGCTGGCGGTTGAAGGTCGAGTCGGCAACATCGTGATTGGACCACCTCGACCTCCGCGATTCCAACTTTTCTCGCACTGCATTTTTAGCGACCCGGACCACGCTACGGGCGCGTGATTCATGCCGTAAAGTCTGCGCCGTGCTCCGACGTCTTGCCTCCGCCCTGGCGTGCTTGTCCCTGATCGGCTGCGGTGAGGCCCTCTCGGTCACCCGCATCAACTCGGCCGAAGCCAAGCCGAACAACGTGTGGGTTTTCTTCACCGTCGAGGACCATGAAGAGCCGGTTGCCGGCCTGACCGCAGAGGACTTCGCGATCTACGAAGACGAGGCGCTGGTCTCCCCATTCGAGAGCCAACAGGTGATCCAGAACCCAGAGGTCGCAGCCGTCATGTACACGCACCTGCTGCTGGACATGAGCGGCAGCATCACCGAGTCCGGTGAGGCGGATGCGGTCGTGGACGCAGCCCACCAGTTCTCCGAGCGCGTGGGCAAGACCCAGAAGGTCGGGGTTTCGGCGTTCGATGGCAGCGAAGACATCATCCCGGTCGTTCGCTTCACCGAGGCGCAAGGGAGCGTCGACGGGGGCCTTGATGGTCTTCGCGCCTACAAGCCGAAGGACCCCTCCACAAACCTGCACGGTGCGGTCATCCAAGGCCTGGAAACGCTGAAGAAGGCGCTGGACAAGGACAAGCGCCCGTTGAAGTTCGGGACACTCGTCGTGTTCACCGATGGCACCGACCGCGCGCACCGGGTCTCCACCGAAGAGATGCAGGAGATCATGGGCTCGGAGGACTACGCCGAGTACGAGGTCTACGCGATCGGGGTGGGCGCCGAACTCGAGGAGAGCACGCTCAAGGATATTGGTCGCGACGGCACGGAGCTGGCGACCGATGATGCCAAGGTAGAGGAGGCCTTCACCCGGGTCGCCGACCGGATCGACAACCACGCCAAGCGCTTCTACCTGCTGTCGTACTGCACCCCGAGCCGCAGCGGGACCCACACGGTCCGCATCGAGGCCAACGCCCAGGATGCTGAGGGCAAGCGAAGCTCCAAGGGGTCGCTGGAATATGCGTTCGAGGCCGAGGATTTTGGTCCCCCACCCCCATGCGATCCCCAGCGCGCGCCCGACTTCCCGCTCGACAAGAACCTCGAGCCCGTCCCCGACGACGAG
>JBGCER010000150.1:0-2960 GCA_045106515.1 Myxococcota bacterium | reverse complement strand
CGACATGCGTTTTATGGGGCCTGGCATGACGACAACGGTTTTGCTGGACGCCGATATTATGCATGATGCCACGGATTGCCGCACGGCATATAAGGCAGGATTGCTGACGCTGAGAGAGCCGGATATTATTATTGGTGGCGTCAATTTCGGCAATGATAGTGGCGAATGGTCCAATGACGTTGAATGCGATGATCCGCGGTTTTTCGGGCCGGGAATGACGGCCACGCCGCTTTTGTATGATGACCTTTTGCGCGATGCGACCGATTGTAGCAGGCAGTATCAAGCGGGCGCGATTGCGTTGATCGGTGTCGGTCAGAACGGTCTTGGTCGTCAATCCGTTGCGGCTGTTCTTGCCGTTGTAGCCTTCTGCCGCGTGTTTCTCGTACCCGAGGTGCTCGGATAGCTCGGCTTGGAGGATCCCCTCGATCGCCTGCTTCTTCAGCGCAGCTACCGCCGCTGCGAGGTCATCGGCACTGTCCACCTGCGCAGCGAGCTGGGTGATCAGCGAGTTTAGGTCGGTCTTTTTCTTGGGCATGGCGCCCTCCTGTCATGGAGAGCCTTCCTTCGATCGGGGTTTACACAGAAGTTCGGACAGTCTCGTGCGGCACGCCGGGGTCGGGACACAGACCCTGGGGGAGTGTCACCCATGTCCTGGCTGGGACCGAACCGCTTGCAACACACCAGCCCGGCTCCACTCTTTCCACCCCTCGGGGGCGAGGTAGCGGTAGAAGGCCCACGACACAAAAACGATGACCACGAGGGCTAATCCCCAGAATCCGACGTGCATGTTCGTTCTCCTGCAACCCTACCAGGCAGGAATCGTGCCAGTACCGTGCGGTCGGGTGCACGACTCGGTCAGGCCCGGCGCTCTAGTCACCGCTAGAACTAAGCTGGGCGCCCCCCGCTGATCTGAAGGAGCGTGACCTTGCCTGGCTTCGCAAGCCAGCGAACCGGCGTCGTGCAAATGCGAGCGAGTAACGGTGGAACCAAGCCGAGCCTCATCGACCCGGCTGCTTCACGGCCATTTTAAGCGCCACCTCGAGCTCGGGCTCGTCTGCGGAAAGCGGACCTTGCTTCGACCACAGCAGCTTGCCGTCACGCCCGTACAGCAGCGTGCTTGGCAGTTGATCTGTGCCGAAAACGCGCGATGCCCGACCACTGCCGTCGACCGCGTGTTTCCACGTCAGGCCGTTGGCGGCAGCCACGTTTTGTACGCGCTTCGGCTTGTCATCTACGGCGACAGAGACCACGACCAGTCCACGCTCCGCCCACGTGGAGTGCAGCTCTACCAGCTCCGGCAACTCAACCATGCACGGCGGACACCACGTAGCCCACAGGTTCACTAGAACGGGATGCCCTGCCAGACCCGCAAAATCCAGGGGCTCACCTTCGATCCCGTCGGGTCGGTACTCGCCGGGGAACCGCCCGGCGAGAGCCTCGACACCCCTGCGGATAGGGTTGCCTAAAGCGGCCTCCACCGTGGGTAATTGAGCAGCGGGGATGCGCTTAGCCTGAAGCCCGGCGCCCGGAACCGTCCACAGCCAGACGAGCGTGTCATCGGCGCTGGCCAGCGAAGGGAATCCGGAGGCCCGGTCGGACGTGGTCTCGCCAACGTCGAACACTGTGCCCGCTCGGCCCGACCCCGCCACTCGGCGTGCTCGAATCATCCCGCGCTCCCCAACCTGCTCCATCCACGACACCGCGACCTCATCGTCGCCGAGCCAAGCCAAGTCGACACGGCCCAGCGGTGTGCGCCCGTCGTGTGCGACCGCGAGGGTGAGCGGTGGGCCGAAGCTGCGACCGCCGTCGAGCGACCAGGCGAGCCGCACCTCGGGCCCGTCGGCCTTCGTGAACCAAGCCACGGCCACGTGGTCACCGCTGGCTGCGGCCTTGGGGCCGTTGACCGGGCATCCGCCCGTCTGCCAACCATCGACACTGACCGGCGTGCGTCGTACGGCGCCATCGGCCTCAATGCGCGCCACCACCACGTCGCGAACTTCATCGGCCGACCGATCCCGATACACCACGAGCGTCGCGTCGCCAACGGTCACAGAATCGGTGCCGCAGCAGTCACACACGCGATCATCGACGATTATCGACGGTCCCACGTTAGCTCCGACCACCGCGCTGCGAAGCGTCATTGGACCGCCAGCTTCGGTTCCCCGGCCGTCAAGCCAAGACACACGCGCTCCCGCCTTGACCGGCGCCATGGACACGAAGCCGTGCTCGGTCTCGGTCTCGTCGTCGTGGGCCGAACCCAGGTTGGCCCAATGTTGAGCACCGTCGACGGACCGCGCGAGCTGCACTCCGTACGCATACGTGCCTTCGCCCACCCGCTCCGGCCACCACGCCACCAGCGAGCCATCCCCGCCCGTCCCGACAGCTGGCACATCCGCCCAGTTTGCAAAGATCGGCCGGCCCGAAACGATCGTTGTGGGTGCCGTCCACCCCCCCGCCTCTAGGGCGGAGACTCGCAAGCTGTGGCCGTGTTCGCTGGGCTCCAGCCAGCTCGCGACCAGCCCGCCGGACGTCTTCGTCATCTGCGGCGCCATCGCCCCAGATGACGCGATGGGCGGTTGGAAGGGAACGCGCTCCGGCGCTGGCGGGCTTTGCGAACGGCTACAGGACAGGGCGGCGAACACTAATGCGAGACGAGGGATCATGTAGCTCCGGCGTGGCTATTGGAGGGTGACGTCGGCGTCGGCGAACTGGGCCCGGATCCAGTGCACCAGTCCCCACCGTTGCTCACTCGACACCCCAACGACCAGCACGAGGCTAGTGCGGCCCATCGACATGAAAGCCTCCTTGGCCGGGGAGAAGCAATGATCGTGCCAAGGCTGCGGACCCGGGCCCGAACACCTGTTGGCACGGGGGTTGCTTGATGAACGGGTGCAAATGAGGAGGATCCCGATGACCCCACTATCACTGTTCGCACTCGTCCTGCTCGCGGCTGCTTGCGG
>JBGCER010000149.1:0-9808 GCA_045106515.1 Myxococcota bacterium | reverse complement strand
GCGGTAGCGGCATCCGCGATCTTCCTGTAATAACCCTAGTCTTTGGCGAATGCGTCGCCGATCTCTTTGGACTCAGGCAACGTCGGGCGAGGCCCGTCTGGCTGCACGTACTCGGCGGCGTATAGCTGCACGTATCGCAGGCCTGCGGTGCCATCTGCCATCATGGAAGACGCGGTAGGCGCCCCGCTGGCGGCCACGCTGCGGGTCAACATGAGGCCATGCTTGGTGTCGAATGTGGCGTCGGACACCATCTCCATGGCGTACCAGTCGCTGATCTGTTCCTGGCCCGCCACGGCCGTCTGAGAGCCAGCGCTCGCAGAGGTCCCCTTGCCTTCGCTGTGCACGACGATCTTGGCGCCCTCTGTCTTCGTAATCTTGTGCTCAAGGTTGATGGTGCCAAGACTACCAGCGCTGCTGAAGAAGCCAAGGATCAAAGGGTTCTTTTGGGTCCAGACGCCCAAGCCGTCGTCCGTCGCCTTCTTGGGCATCCGCAGGTCCAAGGGCGAGAGCATGCGAGTGAAGAGCTGGCGCATGAGCTCGATGTTTTCGCCGTCGCGGCGGTTTCGGCGCTTCAAAGAGTCGAGACTTACGTTTCGAACGCGCCCATCTCTAGTGAACTGAATCTCGAGGCTCTTTCCGGTGAGGCGTTCGTCCCATTCCAAAAGAATCGGGTCTAGACGTCCCTTATCTGCGGGAAGTGGGACCGCTTGTATGGAAAGGTCGTCGATCTTGCAAGACAGCTCCCAGGCCTTCTTCCCCAGTTGAGTGGTGGGGGCGCAGGTGGTGACGAGCTCGGCGCGGATCTGAAAGACGCGCACTTCGGCGTTGTTGAAGGCGCGCATCCACACGACCTTTGGCAATCCGATCTTGCCGCGCAGGTAGTAGGTGTGAGACGCCCCCTCCCAAGACCACTCAAGCCCTTCGGTGGCCTGCGCCGCGGACGTGGACGTGAGCGCGGCGAGCCCGAGGGCTGCAATTGTGGCGATCCGGGGCATTCAGTACTCCTTGTTGGGTCGTAGACTTATAGAACGTGTAAGCACGCCGAATGTTCACGTCGACTAGACCCCTGGTGCTTGAATTGCCGTCCAGCTGGGCACAAGGTGGGGTCCCTCTGTGGAGTCTCAATGCGCCCGATCGTAGATGTTGCTGGTGACCTGGGCCTGAGCGCCGACGACCTGATCCCCTACGGCCGGGATCGGGCCAAGGTCGATCTCTCGGTGCTCGACAGGCCGCGTACCCGAACGGGCCCCTCGAAGTTGGTTCTGGTGAGTGCCATCACGCCGACGCCCGCTGGGGAAGGCAAGACCACCACCACCATCGGCCTGGGCCAAGCTCTGCGACAAGCGGGCGAGTCCGTCTGTGTGGCCCTTCGTGAGCCTTCGCTGGGGCCGTGTTTCGGCATCAAGGGCGGTGGAACCGGTGGCGGCGAGTGCCGTGTCCAGCCCTCGGCCACCATCAATTTGCACTTCAATGGTGATTTTCACGCCATCACCTCCGCGCACAACTTGCTGTCGGCCACCATCGACAACCACCTGCACTTCGGCTCTGAGCCACGGCTCGACCCCCGTCGAATCCTGTGGCCGCGGGTCATCGACATGAACGATCGGTCCCTGCGCCAGATCGCGGTGGGCCTCGGCGGAACCAAGATGGGTGTGCCGCGAGAGACGGGCTTTGTGATCACCGCCGCAAGCGAGATTATGGCCATCCTCTGCCTGGCGACCGACACCGCCGACCTTCGCCGCCGGCTCAACGCCATCTTGATTGGCTTTGACCAGTCGGGCGGCCCGGTCTACGCCGAAGCCATGGACGTCACGGGAGCCATGATGGCTCTGCTCGATGACGCCATCGTGCCCAACTTGGTGCAGACCACCGACGGCACTCCGGCCTTGGTCCACGGTGGACCCTTCGCGAATATTGCCCACGGATGCAACAGCGTCATCGCCACCCGCATGGCGATGCACCTGGCGGACTGGACCATCACCGAGGCTGGATTCGGCTTCGACCTGGGCGCCGAGAAGTTCTTCGACATCAAGTGCCGCTCGGCGGGCTTGGACACGGCCTGCGTGGTGTTGGTCGCCACCGTGCGAGCCCTAAAATACCACGGCGGAGCCTCTCTCTCGGACCTTGAGAAGAGTGAGCCGGATCGAGTCCGCGGGGGGCTGCCGAACCTGGCGCGCCATCTGGACAGCGTGGCGGCCTTCGGCGAGAAGGCGGTGGTGGCGATCAACCGCTTCACCACCGACTCGGACGAGGAGATCCAGGTGATCGCCGACTGGTGCCGAGATCGCGGCGTGCCGGTGGCCATGTGCGATCACTTCACGCGCGGCGCCGAGGGAGCCGCGGAGCTGGCGCAACAGGTGATCGCCACGGCCGAGTGGACCGAGGATCCCTACACCCCCACGTATGAGCTGGACGACACGGTCATCAACAAGATCCGCGCTGTGGCGCAAAAGATCTACGGCGCAGATGACATTGAAATAACCAAGGAAGCACGTCGTGATTTGGGCGTGGCCAAGAAGCTCGGTCTTCTGGGGTTGCCCATCTGCATGGCCAAGACCCAATCGAGCCTGTCCGACGACCCAAGCAAGCGCGGCCGCCCGACGGGCTTCACCATCACGATCCGAAGCGTGCAGATCAGTCGTGGCGCTGGCTTCCTGGTGGTGCTCACCGGAGACATCATGCGCATGCCGGGCTTGCCTCGGCGGCCCTCCGCGTGCGATGTGGACGTCATTGACGGTCAGATCGTCAACGTGGAGTAGTCGTGGCCGACAAGCGTACCCAGCGTCAGCAAAAGACCCGGGAAAAGCAGAGAAAGCGAAGAGAGTCGCGTCAAAAGGAGCGCAAACAGCTCAATCGCTCGGCTCGGGGTGGGATTGGCGATGCCATGCGGTGGCCTGTGGGCGAGTGCTACCTGTCTCAGAACTGGCATGAGCAAGGCGCGCACGTGCACGTGGCCTTCGTGCGCACGCATGCCTCGGGTCGGTGCGCCGTCGTTCTAGGCGAGGTGGACTTGGCGGTCCGCGGTATGATCCGCTGCCAAGTACGCATTGTCGACAGCGAGGCCCATGTGGGCGCGTTGATCTCCGAACGCAGCGAACCGTACGCCATGCTCGACACCTCGGCGGAGCTGGTGGTCAAGGTATTGGTCGATGGCGCTGAGCACGGCCGGACGAACGGCTACAGTCCGCCCCGTGAATATGGGCAAGCCAAGACCCTATTCGCCGGCGTGGACCCCGAAGACAGCCCCCATGACCTGCTTCTCGGCCCCGCCGAGGCGGCTGAAGAAAAGAAAACCGGCTGGCTATCCCGACTATTAGGCGGTTGAGTGCTCGGCGTTAGGTCTGGGTTATGGGCAGCGGCCTGCCTGTTTGGAGCGTTTCATGGCCGTCGCTGACCAACTTCGTACTTCTCTGTCTCAAGCGCGAGGCTCCTATGGTGGCCAGTTCGCCGGACAGCCACGCGCGACCCGGAGCGTTGAGCGCCTCCAGGCCCTCATCGATCAGGTGAGGACGATCGCCGCCGATGCCGATGGTGTCGATGCTGCCATCGTCACAGAGGCTCAGGATCAGCTGTCCCGCTGGACCGATGAGCTCGCAGCCATTCAGGCCGTTCAGGCGGCCGGGCCCAATGCCTTGCAGTCCAGCCACTTGAGCCAATGGGCTCGCGATGGCCTGGAGCGGTACCAGCGCAACTTCGCCGGTCAGAGCCGGTCCACCCGCGACACCGGAATCCTCGAAGAGATCGTCAAAGACCTCGAGCGCCGCGTCGTGGACATGGAAGCCCTGCTTCGCAACCACGACGATACGGACCTTACCGCCACCCGCGACGCCACATTGCGGAACATCGCCACCTACCGCAATGAGCTGCAGCAGATCCGCGCCGCTCGGGCCGATGGCACGCTGGAGCAGCGGGCCGGTCGCCTTGCTGGGTTGGCGAACGGCCAATTCAATAGGTATCGACTGCATTTTGCTGGAAAATCGCGCCTGAGCCGCCGCCGCGAAGTCTTGGAGCGCATCATCTCTGCTCTCCAAGAAGTGCGCCGTGACATGGTCGCGGTCCTCGACGCGGGTGTGGAGTTTCCGCAGCAAAAAGAGAACATCGGGATCGTCGACGGCCACCTCAAGACCTACCATCGCGAGGTCGAGGCCATCCGCGGCGCACGGAACAACGCCTCGCGCGGCGAGCGCATCAAGGCGCTCGCGGAAGCGGCAAACGCAGTGTTCTCCGAATACCGCAATGAGTTCCCTGGCTTCTCGCGAGCCACCCGCGACGAGACCAAGCTGAACGACCTGTGGGAGCAGCTCTGGCCGGTCGCCTTGGACATGGAAGACCTGGCCCGAGAAGACGACGCGGAGCCGGTGTCCTCGAACCTCCAGAAGGTGCGGGACAGTCTTCGGCTGTACGAGCGCGAGTGGCGGCTCATCCGCGAAGCCAAGGGCACCAACAAGAGCTAGCGCTCGGCTCATGTCGGACGGGTGCTAGACCAGTCCGTAGTGTTGTTTGAGCACGCCATAGGTCAGGTCGGAGACGCCTCGGATGATCCGGCCCCGAGAGCTCGACCACGCGCTGAAGCTCGGGGCCCGACCCTTCTTCTCGATGATGCCGACGATGGCGTACGGCACCTTCTTGCCCTTGCGCGTTTTGGCGACCAGGATGCCAAAGTCGCCGCAGAGGTGGGAGGTGGTGCCGGTCTTGTTCATGACCTTCGTGCCGGCCGGAATGTGCGGGGCGCCGGTCTTGAGGCGGTCTCGGCCCGGGAGCGCCATCAGGCGCTTGATCTCGGCACTCTTGGGCAGCTTGCCGGCCCAAAGCGCCTTGCTGAATCGCACATAGTCACGGGCTGAACTACGATTTTTGTAGGTGCGGCCCTGCGTGGGGATGGACTCGACGATCGAGGTCTCTTTGAGGATGTGGCCATAGTGGGCGTCGAGGATGCGTTGCACGCTCTTGGGGCCGCCGACCTTGGAAATCGCCCAGTTGGTGGAGCTGTTGCTGGAGCGCTGAATCATGGCTTCAAGCTTGGCTTTGCTCACCGGGCCGTACACGATTCGGCCCTTGCTCACCTGGTGTAGGAAGGCCAGCGCCACATAGGGTTTGACCATGCTTGCGCATTGTAGGCTTCTTTCGGCGTTAATAGCCGCCCAGGTCCGGTTGTCGTTGAGCGTGTGCACGTACCAAGACGTGGTTTCATCGGGAAGGATCACCCCACGCTTTCGCAATCCTTGGACGTGGGTGTTGATGGCGTCGCGCAGGGGCGTGGCAATGGACGCGGGCAGCCCGCCGGCGATGGCGGGAGGAGCTGCGGGCCTGCGTGGAGCCACCACCTCGACGGCGTGCTTGCGCGTGCTCTCGACCTTGGCGGCCACAGCCGCGTGGGCGGGTGGTGTGGCCCTGTGCTCGGCGTGCACGGTGCCGCCGCTCCCCGAACCCCAGACGGGATCTGCGTGGCGCTGACCCACCGATGCGGCGGGAATTCCGTACTTCTTGAGCACGGCGGCGTGGCGTGACGCGACCTTGGACGTGCTCTGTGGGTCACCCAAGCGCCGGTAGACCACTTGGAAGCGGCCCTTGCTGACCTGCTCTACCACCAGGTCCTTGTGCACGTCGGGCCCGAGTAGGCGGACGATCTTGTGGTAGCGGGCCTTGGCCGAGGTCAAGCTGGTGAGCGTTCCATACCCGACGTTGTGCAGCCGGCTGAACGTCTGATCCCGAATGACGGTGGCCAGGGTCTCGCGGCCCCCAATCGAGGCCCGGAGCAGTCGATCGTGGGTCGCGGCGACCCGCTCCGCAGCAGCCCGGTCCGTCCCGGTGCGGTCATACACCAGCCCCCAGTTGCCCGACTTGCCTTGGACGACCGCAAGGTGTTTGGCGACGCCCGTGCCGAGGGCGTCGGCGACGGTCTCCTTGTAGTCCAGTACGGCGTCGCGATCAGGAGCCCAGAAGTACGAGATATCCCAGCTTCCATCTGCAGCGAGCGCCGGGCGGGCCAGGGGTAGGCCGAGGGAGGCAGCGCCGACGGTACAGCCGATCATGCTGAGCACAGAACGCCGCGTTCTCATGGGAACTCCAAGGGGTGCGCTCGGGCGGGATGTGCGCGATGGGGGGAGGGTGCGGCTGCGGGGAATGCCGCCGGCGAGGGTCCACCCAAAGTGCCACGTTCGCGGTGTGGAAGCAAGTCCCAGCGCTATGGTCTTTTGTGACGGAATGGTGACAACACACGCAGAACTTTGCATGGCCCAGAGCTAGAGCTACTGTAACGAGTGGGTTCATGTGTTCAATGCGCAGACCCGCTCACGCATTCCGCTGCCACGGCAGCTCGGACCTTTGGAGGTTCAGATGATTTTCAGTATTCCCACCGCCGCTCCGCTCTGCCTGTCTGACGATCAGCGGACCTATCCAGGTGGTTTTTCGGCCTTCTATCGATATTCGTGTCGATGGAGATTCCGAACCTAGCACCTAGGGTTTCGCTGACGCCAGTGCGCGCGTAGTTCGCTGATTCTTCCAATACTCGCATCGCCAAATTTCGGCGTTTCGATCGGGTGGTGCTCTGCGCCTGCCCCCTTGGAAGATCGCGGATGACGTGATGTGGTGGGACAGCGGCTCAGATCGGGCAGCCATGCCGATGGCGTGTGCCCTCTATTTTCGCTCACTCTTGCATTGTAGAAGGGTGATGCAACACAGAAGTCTGTAATGAATCTGGGGTGTTCGCACCCCAGTTGGAGGTGTGCCATGTCGGCGCTCACTCTTCCTGCCGGATCGATCCGGCCCGCCCATGTGCGTGCTTTGGCCTGGCCAGTCCTCGTCTCGATGGTCTCTATGTCCGCCATGGCTGTGGCGGATACCCTGTTCACCGGCTGGCTCGGCACCTCGCAACTTGCGGGTGTGGGTCTGGCCACAACGCTCTCGTTCTTTGTCATCACTCCTGGGCGCGGAATTCTGCGGGGCGTCAAGATCCTCACGGCGCAATGTACAGGCGCCGAGGACCATCTCGACGCGCGTAGATTGCTCGTGCAGGTGGTGTGGCTCGCATTGCCGATTGGGGCTGCACTCATGCTGCTCGCTCCGGCAGGCGAGTGGCTCTTCTGGATCTTGGGGGCGTCGGCCGAGGTGGGGGTTCACGCCCGCGACTACTTCGTGGTGCGGGTGCTCTTCGCTCCAGTTGCCTTGTTGGTTTGGGGCGTCGAGGGCTGGTTCCAGGGCCGGGGTGACACCCGCACGCCCATGGTGGCCAGCGTCCTGAGCAACGCCCTAAATGTGGCGCTCGATCCGCTCCTGATCTTTGGATTGGGTGTGGTGCCCGCGCTCGGTGTCGCTGGCGCGGCGTGGGCCACGGTCGCTAGCCAAGGGGTGGGTCTGGTCTTCTTGCTCTGGAGGGCGTCCAGACACCTGGGCGTTGGCCTTGGGCCGGATTGGCCGTTGCTTCGGCGGACGTTTGCATTGGGCGTGCCGCTGGCGGTTCAGTGGACCTTGGACTTCGGCGGCTTCATCGTCTTTCTCTCTCTGCTCGCGCAGTCCGGAGACGCTGAGTTGGCCGCCCATGTGCTGGTGTTTCGAATCGTGATGATCAGCATGCTACCTGGCTTCTCTTTGGCAGATGCGACGGGTGTGCTGGTCGGGCAAGCCGTTGGTGCACGCCGCGGAGACGCGGTGCGTCAGGCTTGGTGGGCGGGCACGTGGCAGGCGCTCTTGCTGATGGGTGCCTTTGGGATTCTCTTCTTGATTGTGCCGACGTGGCTGCTCTGGCCGTTCTCCCCCGAGTCCGAGGTCGCGGAGATCGCGATTGTACTGCTCTGGATCGCCGCCATGTGGCAGCTCACCGACGCGGTAGTGATGGTGAACATCACCTCGCTCACCTCGGCGGGAGATACGCGATTCACCTTGCTGATGAGCGTCGGCGCGTCTTGGTTTGTCCAGGTTCCGCTGTCCATCTTGCTGGTTTGGGGCCTGGAGATGGGTGCGGTGGGCGCGTGGCTGGCCCTGACGGTGGAGATCACCGTCGTGGCTGTGGTGAGCTTTTTGCGCGTGCGCGGCCGAGGCTGGTTGGAGTCGAAGTTTGCGGCGGACGCGTCTGCCGAGGTCGTGCACCCACCAGTCGAGGCGGTAGCCATACCCGCTAAGTAAGCTAGAACCAGCCTAAACGTAGACCAATGCCCCCGGTCATCCCGCGTAGATCTGATGCGTCGGGGTGGCTGGGGGTCACGGTGCGGTAGCCTAGATGCGCCTCAAGCCGGCCCCAGTCCTTGAGCGAATACTCCAGGCCGAGCCTGGGCTCGACCAGGTTGAAGGGCATGTCGGCGTTGTCCGAAGCCGCCCCGATGCCGAGCAGCACATCGGCTCGCGGGTGCAGCTTACGTTCGGGTGCAAACACCACGCCCGGCCGCAGCCCGACCCACCCGAGCTCGAAGCTATCTCCGCCTCCGTTGACCACGCCAACCGCGGTGGAGAGCAGAAAGACCTGCCCCAGATGAAGGCCGATGTCGAAGCTGGTGCCGCGGGCGCCCTGGCTATTCAATCGGGTTGCATCGGTCTGTATTCCGCCCCAAACACCAACTTTTCGCTTGTCTTCTTCGGGCTCTTCCTCCAGTTGCTGCTCGTCGTAGCGCTCTTCCGGGGCGTCGTTGGCCGCGATGGCGAGGGGCTGCTCCCTGGCGGGGACCGCGCGCAAGGGGGCGGGTTCATCGGCAGGAATGGCCAGGGGAGGACCTGAAGTGGCCGCGTGGAATGCGGGGATCTCCTCGGTCGATGCCGGCTCAACGGGCTGCTCCGGCTCGGTGGGAACAGCTGGTTCCAAGCCGTGGAACGTCCGGTCGTACCAGTCCCGAAACTTGCCCGCGCTGGTCTTGATGTTCGTTCGCGTGCGGCGAGACCACGACTTGGCGTCGCTGCGGGCCGTCTTCCAGGCCCCGGGGGGCGCGTCGGCGGCGGCTTGGGTCTCCGGTGGCGCTGGAGCCGGCGCAGGGGGAGCGGGCGGGGCCGCCTTCACGGGTGGAGCTTTGGGGGGCGCGGGTACGGCCGGGGGCGCTGGCGCCACGGGGACCGGCGTCGACACCGGCGTCGAGTCCACGCTGGGCACCACGGGAACCGGCGGCGCTTGGGGCACCGGGGGCGCTTGGGGCACGGGGGCGACTTGCGGAACCGCCGGAGCCTGGGGCACAGGCGGCGCCTTGGGCACGGGCGGGGCTTGGGGCACGGGCGGCGCCTTGGGCACGGGTGGCGCCTTTGGGGCCGGCTTGGCCTTGGGCACGACTGGGATCTTGGACACGGGGCTCTTGCCGTCGGTCAGCACGGGTGGGGCTTGCGCGGGCGGCGGAGCGGGCGTTGGCGCAGCCGATGGCACGATGGGCGTGCCGAACTTGGTCAGCTTGGGTGCGGTGGCGCCGTCCTTATTATTGGCTTTTGCCTTGTCGTCTGCCTCGTCCACCGGCACCTCGTCCACCGGCACCGCGTCGGGCACGGCAAACACGTCCGGGTCGTCTGCGGCGAAGGCAGTCGTCGGGAGGATGAGGGCGAGGAGGAGGAGAGGACGATGGATCATGCTGGCTCCGACCGTTGGGCGCTCGGCTGAGGCGCGTTCGGTGTGTCGATCGGTTGGACACCGGGCAGCTCAATTATAGTCACCAAAATGGGTAACCTTGCTGGTTGGGCCTTGTCTGCGATACTGCGGCGGTGCAAGCCGGGCCATGATCGGGTTGTTGGAGGCGCGTGGGAGACGGTCGGCGATATCGGATTGACGGCGTGCTCGGCAAAGGCGGCTTCGGTACCGTGTACCGTGCGCAGCTTCTTGGTGAGGGTGGATTCACCCGTAAAG
>JBGCER010000148.1:0-8767 GCA_045106515.1 Myxococcota bacterium | reverse complement strand
GGTGATCCCGATGGGGCCGTCGCATGGGTTGCTTACCTGCACTTCGAACAGGAAGCGTTCCCCGCGGGCGACATGACCGATATCCACACCTCCCTCCGGCAATGCCAGGCAGCCGTGTCCCTCGCCCACAGGGAGGGGGGCGAGTCCGGACGGCTCGCAGAGCTGGAAGCTGAAGACGGAGATCATCAAAAAGCGCATCGGGCCCCCGGTCCACTGGGTCTGGCGAGCGGCCTATTCCTTCAATCGCCCGCCGAAAAGGTAAGCGCTAACCCAGCATGAAGGCCTAGCGTCGCCCCTGGGTTCAGGAAGACCCAGTCGTTACTTGAACCCACATCATAGGCGAGCCCCACAGAGAGCCGCACGCCCACAACGCCGTTGAGCTGACCTGCCCTCCACGGGCCTCGCACCCCAACCGTCGGCCCCAGAGACACTCGTGGGTGGCGGTAGGCATAGCCGGTCGTCACTTCTACCCCCGCGAATCGGGACAAGGACGCGGTGTCGAAGTGCATGAGCCCAATCAGGCCCGCGTGCGCGAAGAAGGGGATGGGCCACAGTCCGGCGTGGGCACGAACGCCGAATTGATCATTTCGAAGCTCGATCTCTCCCCCGACCGTGGGCCCGCCGAACAGGCGTGAGGGCTGCCCGCCTTCGACTGCCGGAGCGACAAAGGCCTGGCCGTGCACCGCCATGTCCACCTCGATGCGGACAGGATTGTCGGCGGGTGCAGGTGAGGTGAGGAGCGCGAGCAGCCACATAGGCTCTCCTTGGGGGCGGATGCGATCACCGTATCGCGATGGCCGACCCACCCGCTACGACCCGTCCGCTACACTCGGACCTGCCGCCGAGGTCAGATGGATCCCTCAACCCTTGTACAGCAGGCCATCGGGTCCTTGACCGTCAGCTTGGTCCTCACCTTTTTGGCGGTGATCGCCTCGGTCACCATCGGCGCGCTGCTCTTGGGGCGTCGGTCTGTACCACCGGGAGTGAGCGGCCTGGTCATGGGTCTGCCGGCCCTTTCGCTATTGGGGCTGTCGGTGTGGGCTGGCTGGGGTGTGGCGCCGGAGAATGCTTCTTCGGCGGTGGCTTCCGGGATTTTTGTGCTGCTTGTCGCCCCCTTTTTCGCCTTGGTGCCAGCGCTGATGCACGGGCTGCTCGTCGTGGGGGCGGGCCTGCGAGACGGTCCCCGACGGTGGGCCAGGGGAGGCGTCGCGGCAGGCCTCATCGTGGTGGTGACGGGGCTGCCGCTCGCGGTGGGAGCCTGGGTGGGCCATGGCTTTTTTGAGATCGCCTGGCTGCGCGTGCTCCCGTATGGGCTGCTCGGGATGCTGACCGCCTTGGCCATGTGCGGCGGGCCCGAGCGCACCGAGGCCGTCGCCAGCGCGGGCTTGGCCTTCTGCGGCTTTGTGGGCGTGAGCGAGGCTGCCGTCAGAGGCGTGTTCTACTTCCTCGCTCTGGGCCGGTTCAACAGCCTGCCCGACCCGGAGTCTCGCCTGGCCATGCTGCAAAATGCTCAAGCGGACATGCTGCAACCAGCCGTATTGGGGAGCGGGCTGATCTTGGTGTTCGCCCTGGCTGTTGGCGTGCTGGGTCTGGTTCCTGCCGTTCGCCGTTCACCAAAGCCTGGGAGCTGGGCGGGTTCGGTATGGCTACTTGTGTTCATTCTGCCCCTATTATTCGCGGACGTTTCCATTGCGGCTTGGTCGGCGCTAGCCCAAGCGCTGGGCTCGTCCTGAACCCGCTTGCCGACGACCCCCGGCTGTGTGACAGACCCACCCTTGCCCCTTTGGAGGTTCTATGACCAACGCCTACATCTCTGGAACCGGCTTCTTCGTACCCGACGACGTGGTCACCAATGATGACCTCGCCAGTCGCTACGGCATCGAGACCAATGATGAGTGGATCCGCAAGCGCACTGGCATCGAAGAGCGCCGATTCGCACCCGATGGCATGGGCACGGCCTTTATGGGCGCGCGGGCTGCAGAACAGGCGGTCGAAGCCGCTGGGCTGGAGCTAAAAGACATCGATATGCTGATCCTCGCCACGCTCTCGCCCGAGGCCACTTTTCCCGGTACCGGCGTCTTTGTGCAGCGCGAGATGGGCTTCGCAGAGGTCAACAACTTCGTGCCGTGCTTAGACCTGCGCAACCAGTGCTCGGGCTTCTTGTACGCCCTCGCCACGGCGGCGAGCATGGTGCGCGGCGGCGCGAACAAGAACGTGCTGGTCATCGGCGCTGAGTGCCACAGCCATGCGCTGGACCTGTCCACCCGCGGCCGGACCATCGCCAGCCTCTTCGGCGATGGTGCCGGTGCCGTTGTGGTGAGCGCCACAGAAGAGGATCGCGGCGTTCGTCGCTGGACTCTGGGGGCCGATGGTCGCTTTGCGGAAGAACTCTGGCAGCCCATCTGGGACATGAAGCGCATGCCGTTCATCCCTCAAGATGAGCATGGAAACGGCATCGTTTCGCCGGAGATGATGTGGGCCGGCATGAATGGCAAGCAGGTGTTCCGTCACGCCGTCGAGAAGATGATCACCAGCCTGATGAAGGTCTGCTGGGAAGAAAAGCTCGAAGCCAAAGACATCGACCTCTTTCTTTTCCACCAAGCAAACCTACGAATCAACCAGTACGTGCAGAAGCAGATGGGCATTCCCGACGACAAGGTGTTCAACAACATCATGCGCTACGGCAATACGACGGCCGGCACAATCCCCATTCTTATGGCCGAGGCTGTGCGCAATGGGTTGCTCAAGCCTGGCATGAAGGTTGGTATTGCGGCGTTCGGTAGTGGATTTACCTGGGGCGCTGCAGTCATCGACTGGTAGGGATCGCGGGTTGTGCTGCGCTGCGATAGGCTCTGCCACTGACCGGTGGAGATCCAGATGCGCCTACTTCCTCTTGTGTTCGTCTTCGCGTGCGGCCCGACCGCCGGCACCGTCATCCCGCTGAATGGCGGGGATACGGACACGGACACGGACACCGATACGGACACGGACACCGATACGGACACCGACACCGATGTCGACGTCGTCTACGGCATCTGGGAGGGTGCGCGCGAGTTCAACTTTGGCAATTGCTCCGGCACGCTCGACGAGGTTGGATTCTTGGCCGAGGAAGCCGAGGCGATCGAAGCGTGCCCGGAATGCGACTATGTGTACCGGATCGAAGTCAGTCCGGGACGGATCTGCGGAAACAACGTAGAAAACCCAGCGTGGCGCGGTGTTCTCCTTCAGGACGACTCGGCCACCATCTTTGCCATCCGGGATCGGGGGGGCTGGGCTGCGGCGCCGCTCGCTGATGCGACCGTGGAGCAAGAGCGGGGCAGTCTGCAGCTGCAGTACGACTATGCAGGCAACGGCGGCGGCGGGTTTAGCGTCGAGGGCAAGGCCGCGCTGATCCGTACCGACTAAGGGCGGACCGAGGACCCGAGCCCAGCGCTGGCATTGTGCGGGCCTGAAAGCTCTATGTGAGGTCGAACGCCGGTACTGATGGTGGCCGGCTCATGCCCGGCACTTTCAGCGTTGTGCGAGCGCGGAAATATGAGGCGTGTCTGCGTTCTGCCGCAGTACTTCGTGATACAAGGGCGGCAGGCCAAATGGCTTGCTGGGAAGCCCGTGACTCCTCCTCCATCACATGATGAACGCACGCCGACGCGCACCGCACCCATGGCCCCGAGCTCGGGCGGTACGGGACGGCGTCCGGCGCAAGGTCCGGCCAGCCAGGGTGCGACCGGCGCGCCTGGATCCGCTGAGGCCAACGCCAGCGCCGAGGTTGACGGTGGGCGAAAGCGACGGTTGATTCTGCTGGATTTGGTGGGGCGCGGCGGGTTTGGCGAGGTCTACGCGGGTCGCTTAGAGACCCCTGGCGGCCTCACTCGCCGGGTGGCGGTCAAGCTGCTGCGCGCCGATGTGGTGGATGAGCAGACCATCGGCCGCACCATCGATGAAGCGCACCTGCTCGCTCGGCTGAGTCACCCCACGGTCGTCGCCATCGAAGATCTGGTGCATGTGCAGGGTCGGCTCGCAATTATCAGCGAGTACGTAGACGGAGTCGACGTCTCCGAAGCCATTCCGATGCCGCCTTTGGCGGTCCTGGAAGTCTTGAGCCGCGTCGCCGAGGCGCTGCACGCCGCGTGGTCCTCGGTCGGACCGGATGGAGCCCCGCTCCGCATCGTGCACCGCGACATCAAGCCCTCCAATATTCGGGTGGGCCCCAATGGGGTCGTCAAGCTGCTCGACTTCGGCATCGCCCGCTCCGACCACACACCGCGCCGGGTCAAGACCGGCAGCGGCCTCCTCGTCGGCTCCATCGGCTATGTGGCGCCCGAGCGTTGGCTCGGCCAACGCGAAGAGCACGCCGCAGATATCTATGCCCTCGGCTGTGTTTTAGCCGAGGCGATCACCGGTGTGGGCGTCTTCTCCGGGGTCGCTCCGGTCCGTCACATGGCCATCGCCAATGATGCGCAGGTGCACGCGGACTGGATTGATCAGAGCCTGCACACCCTGCAGCTCCAGTCGCCGGTCATCGCGGGGCTGGCCAAGAAGATGCTGGCTTGGGAACCCTCTGATCGGCTTACGGCGCTCCAGTTCGCGCGCCTCGCTCGGCGGGCCGCAGCCTCCATCGAAGGCGATGGGCTGCTGGCGTGGTCCGGCACCATCCGGATTCCAGCTTCAGCGGACTGGACCACCGCCGAAGGCACCATCCTGGCAGAGACCGACAATGGCTTTCGTCTCGATGGGGCGCCGATTACGGCGGAGCTCGAAACCCTGCAGCGGCCCCGCGTGCCCCCGGGTACCACCGGCGAGTCCGCACTGCATGGACCGACGGCCCTCATCGCCCCTCCGGTGGCACAGGCGCCTTCAATTTCCCCGCCCGTTGAGTCTGAGCCCGCTCAGTCCGAGCCTCGGCCGGTGCGGGTGGAGCGTCGCAACACCACGTCGTCGCCGGCCCGACGGCGGCGGCGTTCGCGGGCGCTGCTCGTGGGTGGAGCGGTAGTTGTGGTGGGCATCGCCGCTGCCTTCGTCTTGCTCTTGACCGTGGGCGGCCTGGGGCTGTGGGGGTGGACCGCCGGCCTCTTCGCGCCGTCGGACACCTCAATCTCGGCGGTGTGGGTGCCCGGTGGGCCAGGGGAGGAAGAGGCGCGTCCCGACTCACCCGGTGACGCCACTGACAACACCGCGCCGGTCGGGGCCGATGGCAACCTCGGGGGCGATCCTGTCCTCGACTCCGAGTCTGGCGGGAGCGATACGCAGGCTGCCTCTGGCGGCGCCTCATCTGGGGCCGATGCCCCAGGCGCGACGGCTGGGCCGCGGCCGTCCGAGCCGGTGGCGGGGGTGGCGTCGGCGACCGGCCCATCCGGTTCCCGCTCTACATCAGACCGCTCCAACTCCCCAGCGCTCACCGCGCCAGCCCAGCCTGACCCTGAGGTCACCACGCCACCCACTCCCGTGCGAATCATCGAAAAGCCCCCTGTAAAAACGATCACCGTCAAGAAGCGGGCCGCCGAACCTGCTGCGTTGACCGGGACCGTGGTCGTGACCGGCAGAGCCCAAGTGCGGCTCAGGGGGGCCGGTGGAGCCGTGCCTATCGGAGATGTGCCTGCGGGAACCTATAAGGTTGAAGCGGCCTTCTCGGACTCTGTCTTCCGTGAGTTTGGCGCGATCACCGTCCAGACCGGCAAGCGCTACACCATCAACTGCGATCCCCGCTTTCGCAGCTGCGTGGTCCCATGATCTGGCTCTTCGCGATCCTGCTTCCGAGCCTCGCCGAAGACGCGTGCTCCGACCTGCCGCTGGCCGAGCTCACCCTCGCCCTCGAACAGGCGGACGAGTGGTGGGAGAAGTTGGATGGAAAGGGGCTCGACACGGCCATGTCCCAGGTGCGTCGCCACGTGCCTTGCCTCGAAGACCCGTCCGAGCTGCGCCAGGTGCTGCGCATCCACCAAGCCCACGCCCGCCACGCCTGGACCACTTACGACCCCCAAGCCAGCGCTCGGGCCTGGCTCGCCATCCGCGACCTCGCCCCCGAGTGGACCGACGCCTACGAGGCCGACGTCGCCCAAGAACACCCGGTTCGAGACCTCTGGAATAGCCGGCCCCAGTGGACCACCACCCTCGATGAAAAGCCTCCAGGAGGGTGGATCGTCGACGGAAGCCTCTCCCAAGAAGTTCCCCTCGATCGGGCCTTTGTCCTGCAAGCCCTCGACCGAAAAGGCCACGTCTTGTACTCGGCGTGGCATCTCTCCGCCGCCGACGTGCCCCAGAGCCCGTGGCGGGCCCAGCGCATCAAGCGCGTGCGCGTGCGCGGAAGCCTGCTCGCCGGCGCCGCCGCGCTGGGTGGCGGTGCGCTGTTGGTGAGTGGGGCGGTGGTGCGGCGGGAGGCGCAGATTGGACCCGTGGCCGACCGGCAGCGCTTCTACAACCGATCTGTCGCCCTCACCGGCGCCGGCGTGGGCGTGCTCGGTGCCTCCGCCCTGACCGTGGGCATGCTCTGGGGCATGCGATGGTAACCTTGTACTATTGATTGTTGACGTTTGACCACAGGAAGTACTGATGAAGAACCTAAGAATCCTCCCGATCCTCTGCCTCGTTGCCTGCCCATCGCGCAGTCCAGAGGTGATCATCGACCCGGAAACGCCCGTCACGGCGGATGACCTGCAGGTGTCCTTGGATCCCCCGGATCCAACGGCAACCTACCAGTGGTCCCTCGACGGTATCACCCAGGCTGACCTCGCCAGCGATCGGATCGTGGCCGACCTCACGACAAAGGGGCAGCGCTGGTCCGTGATCGCGAGCTCCAATGGGCGGGCGCTGGGATCCGCCGAAGTCAGCATCGGAAATACGCCGCCCACAGCCACCGTCAGCCTGCCTCCCAAGGGCACGACGGGCCGCGATGTGGTCGCCACCGCCGAAGGCGCCGATGCAGACGATGAAACTGTCATTTTCCGATACGCCTGGACCGTCGACGGCCAGCCTGTGGCGGGAACCGACTCCGTGCTGCCTTCGTCGGTGCCCGCACCCCGAGGCGCCACTGTCGAAGTCACCGTCACCCCCAACGATGGTGAGGCCGATGGTCTTCCGGTCTCCGCCTCCACCGTCATGGGCAATGGCATCCCTAGCCTGACCAGCGCGGTCATCTCTCCCCAGGAGCCCACCGAAAACGACGTCGTCACCTGCGCAGGGCAGGGTTGGTCGGACCCAGACGGAGACGCCGCGGGCTACTTGACCAGGTGGAACGTCAATAATGTCGAAGTGTCGACCGAGGCCGAACTCACCGGTGCCAGCTTCAACAAAGGCGACGTGATCACCTGCTTCCTAACGGCGTGGGACGGCAGCATCGAAGGCAACGAAGTCATGAGCGACCCCGTCAGCGTGGGCAACGCGCCGCCGGTCCTCGAGTCGGTTGTGTTCGATCCCGAAGTGTTCCAGGTCAACGACTCGGTGACCGCTGTCCCGGTGGGACTGGCCGATGTGGACGGCGATCCCGTAGACGTCTTGTGGGAGTGGGAGATCGGAGAGGTGGTCATCGAAGACTACGACGACACCATCCGGCTCCGGAAAGAGAACGCCCACCAGGAAGTGACGGTGTTCGCCACGCCGACCGATGGCGAGCTGCAGGGGTCGCGGGTGCGCTTGGAGACGGTTGTGGCGAATACGGCGCCGACCGTCTCACGGGTCTCGATCGCTGGCGAGCTGTACCGCGGCACAAAGCCAACGGTCGGCGTCATCGACGCCGAAGATGCAGATGGTGATTCACTTACGCTGTCGTTTTCTTGGTCAGTCAACGGGGCGGTCGTGGAAAAGAAGCGCACCTGCAACTTGTGCGATCTCAAACGGGGCGACTCTGTTCGTTTGGAGGTGACCGCTGAAGACGGCTACGGCGGGGCGACGACAAACACGACTGACAGAGCCGTGCAGAACTCAAAGCCCACCGCTCCAACGGTTGAGCTGGATACCAGCACGGGCAAACTGGGCAGTGATTTTGTTTGCGACATCGTCGCGCCAGCCACGGACGCAGATGGGGATGCGCTGACCTATACGTTTGCCTTCACACAAGGCACTTCGCGAAAGCCGTACACCGGCACGACCACCACCACAAACCACCCGGGGGACACCGTCCCTTCCGAGGCTGTCAAGCTCGGCGAACAGTGGGAATGCAACTTCTCGGTTTCCGACGGGATAGTTACCGTGGGCCCTGGCTCAGAAACGGCGAAGCTGACAGACTGCGGTCCGATTCCCTCCACCGGCTTCGGAGGGGCCAAGAACGCCAAGGCTCTGTACGAATACAATGGCCGATGCTTCTATCTGGGTGATGTTGGTGGTACCTGTGATCAAACGTGCGCCAGCGTTGGCGGTGGGAATTGGGCGTTCGACGGGATCGCCGCGCTGTCGAAGAGCTGCAAGGGTCCGGTGTCTGGGCAGCCCGCCGCCTACTTCTTTAACAATGGGAACAAGGGCGGTTGGTCTTCGAGCAACACCTCCGGGCACGTGGCTCGGACCATGGGTCACGGTAACAGGAGCGGTGAAGTCTATGGGGCTTGCACGGGCTTTTCCGAAGTAGGGGCTTGGCCTTCCACCACGAACTCCGTCTCTAACCGCAGCCTCGTCTGCGCCTGTTTCTAGCTCACCCTATTCCTCTCCTCGACTCTAGTAGCGGAGCCGGGGAGCAGCGAGTACGATCCCCGTACTGGGAGACCTCATGACCCGGCTTTGTTTTCCGCTGCTGTTGGCCTTGTTCGGCTGCGATCCGAACAACATCTTCGATCAGGATGGG
>JBGCER010000147.1:0-3048 GCA_045106515.1 Myxococcota bacterium | reverse complement strand
CCCGACCAGTTCATCTCGGAAACCAAGACCATGATGAGGGCGCTAGGCAAGCGCGTCGTTCGGGAAGAGCACCAGCTCTACCCCAAAGCTGAGGCTGCATAGGTCCATGGGCTGCCCAGGCGGCCGGGACTGCCAACCGGTTTGGGCGTCGCCGCCACAGATGGTGTGCCGGACGCGCGAACTGAGGGCGGTTGTTCTGTGTCATCGGCTCGTCGCTTGCGGCGTACATGCTGGCGGTGTTGCCTTCGAAAATTGTGCGGCAGCTCTGATCCGCCACGATGCGATCTTCACGTTACAGGCCGGCCCTGTCTGGAGCGCATTCTATGTTCGACGTTCTCTCCCAAGGTTTCGACAACGCTCGTCTGAAACTACAAGGCAAGACCCGACTCAACGCTGAAAACGTCAAAGAAGCCCTTCGTGAGGTGCGATCGAGCCTCCTTCAGGCCGACGTAGAGCTCGGTGTCACCAAGCGCTTCTTGGCCCAGGTCGAAGAGCGTGCTCTGGGCGAGGTGGTCGGCCTCAAGGCCGGAGGCATGAAGGTCTCGCCCCAAGAGCACTTCATCAAGGCCTGCTACGACGAGCTTGTAGAGCTGATGGGGCCGGTGGATACGGCCCTGGACCTCTCGGGCAAGCCCGCTGTGATCATGATGGTGGGACTCCAGGGGTCTGGTAAGACCACCACCAGTGGAAAGTTGGCTAAGAAGCTCCTTGCTGAAGGCAAGAAGCCCATGCTGGTGGCGGCGGACATCTACCGTCCCGCTGCGGTGGAACAGCTGATGGTGCTGGGTCGCAAGCTTGGCGTTCCTGTGTTCAGCATCAAGGGCATGGACCCGGTGAAGCTGTCCCAGATGGCCATGCAGCAAGCCAAGAACGTGGGCCGGGACGTGGTGATCATCGACACCGCAGGCCGCTTGGCCGTCGATGAGACCCTGATGAAGGAGCTCGACGGAATCAAGGCGGCGGTCAAGCCGTCCAACATCTTCTTCGTCGTCGACGCGATGATCGGCCAAGATGCCGTTCGCACCGCCGCTGAGTTCGATCGTCGCTTGTCGTTCGATGGGTTCATCCTCACCAAGCTCGACGGTGACGCCCGCGGCGGCGCCGCGCTGTCGATCAAGGCTGTGACGGGCAAGCCGGTCAAGTTCCTGGGTCAAGGCGAGGACCTGGACAAGCTCGAAGAGTTCCGGCCCGAGGGCCTGGCGCAGCGCATTTTGGGCTTTGGCGACGTCGTTGGCCTGATGCAGGACTTCGAGAAGCACGTCGACCAAGAGCACGTAGAGAAAGACGCCGAGAAACTGCTGAAAGGCAATTTCTCATACGAGGACTTCGTGCGGCAGATGCAACAGATCCGGCGCATGGGGCCCATCAAAGACATCTTGGGCAAGCTCCCTGGCATGGGCGGGCTGCTCAAGCAGATCCCCGCAGAAGCGCTCGATGAGCGAGAAATGGACCGCACGCTCGCCATCATTCAGTCCATGACCAAGCAGGAGCGAGCGCATCCAGACGTGCTCAACCCGGGACGGTTCAAGCGCATCGCCAGGGGCTGTGGCCGATCCCTCGACGACGTCAAGGCGCTGCACGATCGCTTCCTTCAGGCCCGTCAGATGATGAAGGGCTTGGGCGGCATGATGGGCAACCCGGCGGCCATGGCACAGATGCAGCGCCAGATGCAGGGCGGTGGAGGCGGGTTCCCAGGGATGCCTGGCATGCCTCCGGGCGCCTTCCCGGGCATGCCCGGTGGCGATGGCAAGCCGCAGATCTCGGCCAGCGAAAAGGCCGATCGACGCAAGAAGCAAAAGTTGGCCCGGAAAGCTCGGAAAAAGGGCCGAGGCAAGCGGTAGAGACGGCCTAGGCGGCTCTTGTGCCGCTCCGTCGAGCGGCGTAGCGCCCAGTGCCGTCCCCGCGGGCGCAGGCGACTCCGCGAACCAGCCGCTTCAATCGCGTCTTTGCATCACTGAGATGCTCGGTTTGGAACAGGCGCAGCATCCAGGCTGCGGCCTCGTTGACGTCTGGTGCGGCGATCGACGCCAAGACCGCGATGCCCTCTTCGGCCGCGCATAAGATGGCTTCGGCGGTGGCTTCATTCGGAATTCCGCCGACCGCGATAACATCGGCTCGTTGGCGGATGGCCTGCCGAATACCCGCCTCTAAACTATCAACATCGGTGCCCACACCCCGTTGGGCGATAGTGGCTAGGTTGTCTCTGTGCAGGTGGGTGAGGGGGTCTTGCAGCACGACCACAAGCCCACCGCGGCTCCGATTGAACGCGTCGACGATGCTATTGAGCAGCGCCTGCCTCGCTTGACCACACACCAGTCCCACGCCCGGGGCGCAGAGAAGGTCCATGACATCTTGGCTGACGCCCAGGCTGTCCAGTTGGGGAACCGTAGTGGCGATCTGCCGGATGGACAGAGCCAGGCTGCCGCGCTGGCGGTACAGGGTCGCGTGAAACCGGCCCAGGCCCGGCATTCCGAATGAGAACTCACGGTGTTGCACCGTCGCGAGCGGCAGCTCCAGGTGAGCGCACCCCAGCATGGCTAATGTCAAATCGCGGATATCGTCCGGGGTGAGCGGGGTGGTTCGCAGCGCGCGGAGAGCCCCGCCTTGGCGGATTAGCGGCGGAGCAGGCACTTTAAGGTGCATCTCGGCAGCTGATGACTCACCGAGCGCGGAGAGGAGGGCTTTGAGGTCTTCGGTCGTGGTGGGCATGGCGGCTCCTGCGGGTCCATCGGACGTGTCAGGAAGCGGTTTAGGATGGGGTTCACCTTGCGACGTAGCCGGCGGCGGGGCATATCAGTGGCTGGCCTTTGGAGTGCCCATGCGTTGGTCTTTGCTCATCCCGTTCAGCGTCTTCCTGGTCGCTTGCGAAGGGGACTACGGCTCTACGACACCCAGTTGTGATGCGGACGTTGCGGCGCTCGACCGCAGTCTCTACTTTCACATTCAGCAGGGCGATGGGACTGGCAACTTCGCCTACGACCCCAGTGGGGTCTTCCTAGACTCGGTGACTGGCGCCTACGACACCGGCACTGGCGACTTTGAGTGGAC
>JBGCER010000146.1:0-3565 GCA_045106515.1 Myxococcota bacterium | reverse complement strand
CGATCCAGGCGGAGAGCGGGGCCCGACCCAATCTGAGTGCCTCCTTCGCCCGATGGTTCGACGAGCGGCCCGATCTCCTCGAACAGAACCGCGAACCTGACGGCTCGCTGTGGCTGCTCCCCTCGCCCGCCGCCGGCTTTTACCGAGCGGCTTTCTCCAACGCAGACTACCCTTCCAGCGGAGCCTCTTCGGGACCCCGGCTCTCTGGCTTTGCGATCAACGGCTGGGCAGAGTGGGCCTTCCAGGTCGATGGCAACGCGCCCACGTTCAAGTGGCACCTTCCTCCCAAACGGCGTGCCGCAGTTCAGCAGTGGCTGACGTCTCCCATGGGGCCCCCACCCCTGCAGGTGGTGACGAAGGATGTGCTCTCCTCTCCATCAGCGACGCCAGATTTCCAAGTTCCCAATCAGATCTTAGCCGATCTCGTTCAGGCCGTAGATGAACTGCACGACGGGCATACGGAACAGATCGAGACCATGCGGCAAGCCTTCCTGAGCCGCTTTCCGCTGGACCGTTGGGCCGCGCTCGAGGGGCGAGAACTCCTGCACACCATGCACGCCCGCGACAACACCGACCGGCTCGTCTACTGGCTTGAGTTCAAGCACGACGACGCGTTCGACTCAGTGCGTTTTGGCAGCATCGCCGGGGGCAGCGCGCTCAAGTTTCGAGTGTTCCAGCGAAAGGACACCGGCGGCTGGGTGACCGGCCACTCAAAGAACATGATCGACCTCTCCGAGGCAGAGGCGATCGCCATTGCGGAGAACCAACGAGACGAACTGGTGGCGGCCGTCAGCCTGGCCAAGGACTTGCCACGCGAGCCCGACGACCCTCGATGGCGTGAATTGGGTGCTGCGATGTTGACTGCAGCCCCTCACAATGGCCACCTAGCGTTCTTCCACAAGCTCGTGCACTTGTACGTACCCGAGCGAATCGACGCCTTTCACTCGGCGGCCTACCAGCAACAAGCGCTGGCCCGCTGCGGCTTGGTCGCGCCGGGAGCATCCCTGTGGCATGCGCCCCAGTTGTTTCACGCCGTACGCCTACAGGTCCAGCGGGGGCGCGCCGAGGAGACGACGCTAAACGAGCTAATGACAATCATGAACGCGCTCTTTGGGGGCGTTCGGGGACACTGGCGTGTGGGCACCGGGAACGACGGAGAATACTGGCCCGCGTTCGAAGAGCGAAGCATCGTGGCAATCGGCTGGGAACAACTGGGAAATCTCGAAGACGTCATCGCAGGGAAGCAGGGGCGAGAAGGTGTGGACGCGCTCAAGCAAGCCCTTCGAGAGACCTACCCCGAGTCGAGTCCACAGCAGATCGGAAAGTCCGCGAGCCAAATCTGGTGCTTCTACGGCCGGATCCAGCCAAACGACTGGGTCTACGTAGCCAAGGGACAGCGCGTCTTGGCGGTGGGCGAGGTCGTGGGCGATCCGTTCGATGCCGTGGATGACCTGCGATACCGAAGCCGACGCCGGGTCCGATGGCTGACCACAAGTCCGTTCAAGGCGCCGACGAAAACAGGCTTACGGAGTACCGTATACAATTTCTCGAACGCGCTGAATATTCAAGCTGCGGCGGCACGAACGATCGCTGCGCCCGCGATCGATGAGCCGAACAAAAGCATGCTTGGGTTGCTCCGCGCCCACAAAGGAGATGCGAAAGCACCCCCCCAGCACGCTCCAAATCTGCCCCCGCCTTCCGCCCTGGCCCGCCAGGTCGAAGAAAAGGGCCAAGTCATCTTCTACGGCCCCCCCGGCACCGGCAAGACCTACCACGCCCTTCGCGTCGCCGAGGAGCTGGCGGCCCGCAACCGAAACAAGGCGACGTTCGGCGAGCTCACTCCCGACGAGCGCGCAGGCATTCGAGGAACGGGCAATAAGGACGCACGACGCATCTGGTCTTGCACCTTCCACCCCGCCTACGGCTACGAAGACTTCGTGGAAGGGCTGCGGCCCGTGCCCATCTCCGGGGGCTTGGACTTTAAGCCCCAGCCAGGGCTGTTTCTGCGGATCTGCGCCCAGGCCCTTGAGGCGCCTAACGAGGCCCACATCCTGATTATCGATGAGTTCAACCGTGGCGACGCAGCCAGGATTTTCGGCGAACTCCTTACTTTAATCGAGATGAACAAACGGCGCGGAGCCAGCGCGGCGACGGTGAGTCTGCCCTACTCGGACGACACCTTTTCCGTCCCCCCAAATGTCTACATGCTGGCCACGATGAACACGGCCGATCGCTCCATTTCGCTCCTCGATGCCGCCCTTCGCCGGCGCTTCCGGTTCGTAGAGTTCATGCCGCAGCCATCGCTCTTGTCGAGCCGGCCCATCCAGGGGTTGAACCTTGGCGCCATGCTGACCGAGATCAATCAGCGGCTCATGGCCCAACTGGGCGACACCGCTCGGAACCTTCAGGTGGGTCACTCCTACTTCATGAACGAACGGGGCCAGCCCCTCCAGAGCGTCGAGTCTCTCGCTTCGGCGCTTCGCTACGACGTCTTCCCGCTGCTGCAAGAGTATTGCGCCGACGATCCGAACACGCTGGGTGCGGTCCTTGGGAAGGACTTCTTCGACCGAACCACACAGCGGTTTCGCGATGAGCCGTTTCAGCCGGGACAGGCGTCCATGTTGATCTCTGCGCTCATCGCGTGGAACCCCGACGCCCTACAAGCCGACGACCCAACGGCCCTCGATGATGAGGCCGACGACGTTGATGAAGGCAATGAAGAGGCGATAGACGACGCCGACGGCGCGGATGAGGAGCTGGCATAGTGGGCGCTGCACCGCCGGATCGGGTCCTCACTCTGACCGAGTGGGAGCGCGCGTCCGCCGGGCCTGACGGATCGCCCGAGTTGTCCGGTCTATTCCTAGAGGATCCAGGCGTCGCGGCATCGGCTCGCGCTCTGTCCGCGTCCCGACGGCTCGACGTAGGTGAGTGCCGGCACGGCCTCACCCTCCGAGCGTTCCAACACGTGGGCGTCGTACAGCTGGGCCCGCTACAAGTGCGCATTCAACCCAAGATGGCGACCGGCGCTCTGTGGACCGCGCTCACCTACGCCCTGGGTCTGGACCGTGTCGTGCTGCCCGCTCGGGTTGTTGTGGCTGCCGACGGCACATTTGTCGACCTCTTGGTCTTGGCTCTGGTTGACGAGGCCCGCGCCCTTCGTAGGTCCGGGGTCCAGCACGGCTACGTGGAGACAAGCGCGGATCTAGCGTCACCGCGCGGCCGACCCGTCCTTCGCCGATTGGCCGCAAACGCGCCGTTGACGGAGGCGAAGCTCCCTTGCCGATACCACGCGTTCTCCGCAAATATCATCCACAATCGCGTGGTGCTCGCCGGATTAAACCTGGCCCGGCGCCTCGCCACCCACGCACCCGCGCGCGCCGCAGCTCATCGCGCCTACCAGGACTGGTCACAGGTGTGCTCCTCCCGGCCATTGACCAAGGCCCTCCTCGACCAAGCCGACCGCCAACGAGACCGGCTGACCCAGCGCTACGCGGGCGCCCACGCCCTCGCCCGATACCTTGCCGCGCACGAAGGCATCGACGATGTCAGTCACGCCGGTACCTTG